>JBMZST010000006.1:0-18540 GCA_049623265.1 Porticoccaceae bacterium | reverse complement strand
CGCCAGCTGCCACTCTGGTATTGCTGATTATTCCAGCTCAGACCTCCAGTGCAGTCGGCACGCAATGTCTCTACCGAGAGCACACGAATAGGAATAAGTTGCTGCAATAGCCCAGGGGGCAACGACGTCGGATAGCCAAATTCTGAGGTCTTAGCCCCGGCTCTGGGGCCAAAAATAAACTGGGCACCACTGGCTTGGCATTTATCCACAAAGGCCTGATCCACCATAGGCAGACTGGGAGCCACTACAATAGAGTAGGGGGCAAAGTCAGAGTCCACCGAGATAAAGTCTATATTGACCCCCAGTTCCCTCAGGGCGCTGTAGTAGGATAATTGCACCTGGTTAAAGTCATAGGCCTCGCCCTGTTTTTCTATATCACTGACCCACAGCCCCTCGGCGCCGGTAATTATTGCCACAGAGGCTGGTGCCAATGGCTGTTGGGCTAGTTCCAGGTCAGCCACCTCGGCCATGGCCTGTGTTGCCTCTGACCAGGCTTCAGTTTTCGAATTGTCTGGGCGCAGCAAACCTGCGTGCATCTGCTCTTGCGCAAAGGGTGCCTGGCGCCAGCGGAAAAAACAGACGCAGTCAGCGCCATGGGCAAAGGCTTCAAGGGTCCAAAACCGAATCATGCCCGGTGCTGGTCGGGGATTGTTATTGGCCCAGTTAACTGGGCCCGGCTGCTGTTCCATCACCCAGAATCCGCGATTTAACAGGCCGCGGGTTTGGTCGTGATAATAGGTGGCAAAGTCCGGGTGCCCCGTGCGCATATAGGCCTGTAATTGCTCCCTGGGTGCATCGGTTAATAACAGGTCTGTGCGCCCCAGTGGGTAATTATCGTAGCTGGTGAAATCCAGGGGTGCTGCCAGGGCAAAGTTATCGACCGCGGTTTCATTCATGGGAATAAAGTTATGGGTGATAAATTTGCCCGGCGCATGCTGGCGAATTATCTCTACCATGGGATTGTGGTAGGCAATCACCTGATCGGAGGAGAAGCGTCGATAGGCCAGGCGATGAGCCGGGTTAGTTTCGGTGACCGCGCCCAGAGGGAGTTCTATCTCGCTAAAGTCTCGGTACTCCATAGACCAGAAGACATTGCCCCAGTCGCTATTGAGCTGATTAATGCTGCGGTAACGCTTTTGGCACCAGTCTTGAAAAGCCTTTTCTGCCTGGGCAGAGCCACTTAGGGCAGTGTCATGACAGCAGAGCTCATTATCCGTCTGCCACCCAATCACCCCATCATGATTACCATAGCGTTTGGCTAAAACTTCCGTGATCCGAAGAGATTCGCGCAGATAGACGGCGCTGGAAAAGTCATAGTGACGGCGTGAACCAAAGCCCCTGGTGCGGCCAGTATCCGGGTCTACAGGTAATATTTCCGGATACTGATCGACCAACCATTTTGGTGGCGTGGCGGTGGGGGTCCCCATAACGACTTTGAGCCCGGCATCGACTAGGGTAGCAATCGCGGTATCCAGCCAGTCGAAATGATATTCCCCGGGATTGGGTTCCAGTCTCGACCAGGCAAATTCACCAATGCGCACATAGGTTAAACCCAGGTCGGCCATCATTGCAGCGTCTCTGTCCCATTGCGACTGGGGCCAGTGCTCCGGGTAATAACAGACTCCAAACATAGGTTTAAACCTTTTTATTTAAGCGCTATTGTCATTATTTACGGTAGAACTCCAGACCGCTGGCCCAGAGATGTTTAAAGCCGGGCCAGGGGTCTCTGTACTCCCGCAGGGCGCCCTTGTATTGTTGGCTGTCCTCTCTGGTTGGCAGATAGTTGCAGCGGGCGTCGTCGTTTTTTACGTGGCAGTCTAAAAACGCCAAGCTCATATGTTCGAGAATACGATTGATGGTTTCTATATCCCAGGTGGGGTCGACGTAATGGCCCAGTTCAAAGTCTGTTGAAAATGAAGCTGCTGGCGCCGGATGGGGGCCGATATTATGGCGCGCATTTTTAAATAGCAGCAAATAGTTGTGTTCAGAGCCGGTCTGATCATAAAGTTTTTTAATGCCATTTTTATAGCCGGAGGTATTGTCTTGGTCACCGGCAAAATAAAAGGTGGGTACCTTGATATTGCTCATGGCCTCAGCGCTGTGGGCATCCTGTTCGCCGCCCCAGGGGGCAAATAGCTGCACCGCTTTCCAGCGCGGATCGGCCTCCTCGCGACCGCCATAACAGGAATTCAACACCAGGGGCATCGCCATAGCCAATGGCGCTGGCGTTCCCAATCCCTTAAGCAGGTCATAGGTAAAGTTATAACAGCCGCCAACCGTATTAATCGCACCAAAACCACCCATGGAATGGCCTATTATTGCGGCATTATCTGTATCTACGATACTGGCGACAGGGGACTGTTGCTCGGTAAAGTAATCGAGAAGAAATTGCTGATCGCGGGCGCGGTTGTATAGCGTGCTAACAAATCCTGCAGGGCGATCATCATGGGATTTTATATCGGCATTGGTTGAGTGAGTATGGTCTATGCCTACCACCACATATCCATGACTGGCCAGATGTTCACCCAGGTAAAACATCGTGGTGCGATAGCCAGTAAAACCATGGGATAAAAGAATTAAGGGAAAACTGCCGCTCTCAAGTGCCGGCACATCACGGTAAGCCGCACCCTGAAGCTCAAAAGGCTTTTGCAGGCGAGTGACATTTTTATAGGTAGCTGGTGCGGACTCCTCAGGAACCTGAGCCGGATACCAGACCTCCAGCACCAGAGGTCGCTCAATGCTTGTCACAAAATTGCTGGTATTGAGACGGTCCGGGTCAGTCGCCGTCATAGTTGTCACACCCACATCATAGCTGCCTGGGAAGGCCAGTTCGGGGGTCACTGGGGGCTGGTCGGTATAAAGCTGTTCTGCACCTGTAGCAATACTACTTACCAGTATCGCAGCTTTAAATGCGGTTATTATTGCGGCTATCCGCACTGTCTTGGTGATCACTCTGTACCCCTGTAAAAATCCGCCAACGATTTTTATTATTGTGCTCTTGGTTGACGTTGTTGTTATTTTAGAATCGCGTTATGGTGCTTATTATATTAAAGCATAAATAGGCGTGGTGACAGGCTCGAATTTGGGTCTGTGGATTAGTACTCACCTGGATTCAACGTATAAGAGGGCGCTTCATGGGCGAAACAACAAAATACCCCAGTCTCAAGGGGCGCTGTGTATTTATTACCGGGGGCGCCACTGGCATAGGGGCCGCGATGGTGGAGGCCTTCGTTATGCAGGGGTGCAAAGTGGCCTTTGTGGATCTGGATGCCGATGCCGCCGAGACCCTGGCCGCCAGGTTGGGCGATCAGTGGGGCAGCAGGCCCTGGTTCAATATACTGGATATCACGGATACTCAGGCTTTGCAGGCAGCTGTCAGAGCTGCGGTTGAAGCATTGGGTCCGCTACAGGCGCTGATTAATAATGCGGCCAATGATAACCGTCATACGCCCGCAGAGGTGACGCCTGAGAGTTGGCGCGACTGTATGGCGATTAATCTGGATGCAGGGTTTTTTGCTTCCCAGACAGCGGCAGAGTTGATGGCTGAGCAGGGCGGTGGCTCCATAATTAACTTTAGCTCTATCAATGCACTGCTGGGCCCCCCAAATATGCCCGGCTATGTGACCGCAAAAGCAGGGGTTGTGGGTATGACCAAGGCACTGGCGCGAGACTACGGCGAATCAGCTATCAGGGTAAATGCCATACTGCCCGGTTGGGTGGTTACTGAACGCCAACTCGACAGTTGGCTAACCCCGGAGGCGGAGTCTGAATGGATGAAACAGGTGGCACTTCAGGTGCGGTTGCAGCCCTCCGAAGTGGCCAATCTGGCGGTATTTTTGGCGGCGGATGATAGCCGTATGATTACTGGCCAGACCTTTACCATCGATGGTGGCAGGACCTAGACCATGGCTGAGTCTGTGTTTATTGCCGGCGACTGGGGTAGCACTCATCTGCGGCTCTACCTGTTTCGCAGCCGGGACGCACAACCACCTGAGCTATTAGCTTCTCTCAGCGGCCCCGGCTGTCGTCAGGTCGACAATAACTTTGAGCAGGTCTTTTTTGACTTGGTAGCGGATTGGATTCAGCACTATGGTCCTCTGCCGGTGATACTGTCCGGCGCCGTTGGCTCCTCTATAGGCTGGCACACAGTGCCCTATCTGGACTGCCCGGCCAGCCTCGAGCAGATTGCCAAAGGCACTACAAAGTTGACTGTGCGCGGTCTGGATATCTGGTTTTTATCTGGGCTAAAAACCCAGACCGCTCTGGGCGCCCCAGATGTGATGCGCGGCGAGGAATTACAGCTATTGGGCTGGATGCTGTCTGATCCCGCCCATCAGCAGGTGACTGAACAGCTTCTGGTATTACCGGGCACCCATAATAAATGGGCGCTGGTAAAGGACGGGCGGGTTCAACAATTTATCACCGCTTTTACTGGGGAGTTATACGAGCTGCTGGAAAATCACAGTGTCCTGATGACCCAGCCTATGACAAATCATTTCTCTGCGGAGGCCTATATGCAGGGGGTTGAATTGGCCAAGACCTTGGAGACGGGTCAGTTGCTCAATGCATTGTTCACCGTTCGAAGTCGTCAGATTGAGGGAGATCTGACGGCAGAGGATGCGGCATCCTATTTATCCGGTCTATTGGTGGGCTCTGATATTATGGGTTCCATAAAACTATTAACCCAGTCTCACAGTCCGCAGTCTAAGGTGATCACCATAGGTAACCAAATGCTTAGCAAGGCCTACCAATTGGCCTTAAACTCCGTAGGGGTAGAGGCCCATATTTGCGATCCAACCCAGATTGCTGCTGTGGGTTATCAGGCCGTTTATCAAGCGCTTAACCGGGATGCAGATCAATGACAGAAAAACTCGATAGCTGGTTTGACCGCATGCCAGTGATAGCAATATTGCGCGGCGTGCGTCCTGAAGAAGTGGTAGAGATTGGCGAGGCAGTCTATCAGGCTGGCATAGGTATTATTGAAGTACCCCTTAACTCGCCCGAGCCATTCAAGAGTATAGGCAAGTTGGTGCACCACTTGGGCGACCGCTGTGTGATTGGTGCTGGTACCGTGGTAACCCAGGCCGATGTGGTGGGAGTTGCCGCTGCAGGCGGTAAAATTGCGGTTAGCCCAAATACCGATCCCGAGGTGATTAAGCTGAGTCTAAAGGCTGGTTTAGTGCCCATGCCCGGCTGGGCGACGGCCACTGAGGCCTTTACTGCCTATCACTGTGGCGCCCGCTATCTAAAATGCTTTCCCGCTGCGACCTATGGCCCGGATCATATTAAAGGGCTTAGGGCAGTGCTGCCCCCAGACTGCAAATTATTGGCTGTGGGTGGCGTCGGCGCAGAGGTTGCCGGCCAATGGCTGCAAGCTGGCACTGATGGTTTTGGGGTGGGCTCAGAGCTCTATCGCCCCGGGCAGAGTGCAGAGCAGGTGGGTGAGTCTGCGCGTGCTGTAGTGGATGCCATTAATCGTGCGCGGGCCGAGTAAAAAATAATCAGAAGTTGAGGAAACACTGTGCCAGTAGCAAAATTAATAGAGACGGTCAGGGTTCAAAATGAGCTGGGTGAAGGGATCATCTGGGATGCCGCTGGTGCCGCGGCCTGGTGGACAGATATTCAGGGCAGTGCGCTGTATCGCTACAGTCCTGAGGATAAGCAACTACAGCAATGGGCCACCCCAGAGCGTCTCGGCTGCTTTGCTCTGGTGGCCAACAGTGACCAGCTAATCTGTGGTTTCGCCAGTGGGTTCGCCTATTACAGCCCTATCACTGGGGCTGTGGATTGGCTGGGCAAAATAGAACAGGATAATCTGGGCACTAGACTCAATGATGGTCGCGCTGACCGTCAGGGGCGCTTCTGGGCAGGCTCAATGGTGGAGACAGGAGATCAGGGTGCGGGGGCGCTGTACTGCCTTGATCAGCGCTTGCAGATCAGTAGTCATATCTCAGGGTTGAGTATATCCAATGGCCTCTGTTGGAGCCCAGATTCTTCCCGGATGTATCACACGGATACGCCGTCTCAATGTATTTATGGCTATGATTTTGATGCCGATACTGGCGCCGTCTCTAACCAGTCTCTATTACGGCGCACCGAGGCCGGCTGTTTTCCCGATGGGTCAACGGTGGATGCCGAAGGCTATATCTGGAATGTTCAGTGGGGGGGCAGTCAGGTAGTGCGCTATTCCCCTGCGGGTGAGGTAGACTTTGTGTTGCCTTTGCCGGTGAGCCAGCCAACCTGTGTGGCCTTTGGTGGCCCGGATTTAAATCTGCTGTTTGTTACCAGTGCCTATCAGGGTATGAGCGCAGATAAACGGGCAGCTGAGGCCGGGGCTGGTGATCTGTTTATTTATCAAACCGATGTCTGTGGTATTGCCGACCCAGAATTTCAGCCTGCCTAGCCAGGTTGGCCGGCGCTGGCGTACCTAGGCGCGCTTGAGTATCTTCACCAGCTCGGCAATTTTAATGTCCACCTGATCCTGGCTCTGCAGCGAGTCTTTGACACATTCTTCAATATGCTTTTCCAGTATCTTGGCTTCCACCGTGGCTATGGCTGATTTGGCCGCTTTAAGCTGATTGAGGATATCAATGCAGTACTTGCCCTCATCAATCATTTTGCCAACTCCATTTATCTGCCCCGAAATGCGGTTGATATTGGGGATCAATTTTCTGTGACAGGAGTGTTCCATGGTTTTACCTTACAGGAAGTTGGGGACTATATAGGTGAAAATGCTGGCGCAGATAAAAATACCGGTGGAGGCGTAGTAGACTCTGCGGGAGCGCTGTCTGGTTTGCAAGCAGATGCGACCCAGCTCTGGATCGATCGGGCAGGGCATTCGTGCAGTCTTATAGTTTACCACCCCGGCAATCAGTATCATTGTCAGAGCAAATAGGCTGATGGCTATTTTATACTGGGACAGCACAATCAGAAAAGGGAATATACCCAGTAAACTGGCGAAACTGGCCCCAGCGCCCAGCGCCACGAAGATCGCGGGCAGAGCGCAGCATATCAGGGTTGAGGTGGAGGCAAACAGTGAGAAGAAATTGGCCGCTCTATCCTGCATGCTAGGGCGCCACCAACTGAATGGCCGTGGTGTTGAGGCCGTTGTTGAGTATGCTTTTTTCAATGCGCTGGCGGTCGATCTGTGCATCGGGCACATAGGCGAGTAAAACCTTACCTGAGACCAGATCTACATCAATTTTGGTGACCTGGCTGTCTTTGCCAAAGGTCTTCTCGATGCCTCGGGCGCAAAAATCACAGACCATGCCCTGCACGCTCACCACCACAACCTGATCTCCAGTGGTTGCATCGACAAAATTATCGAAGCGCTCGGCATCAACACTGAGTGTTTGGCCATCGACCATGGTGTCATGAACATGGCCCTCATGAGAGTGCATATGCTCCGTATGGTCCATGTGATCCATATGGTCCATATGGCCCATGTGATGAGGTTCAGCTCCGGATGCTGTAGCTGACAGAATAAAGATTGCCAGGAATAATTTTTTCATAATAGCCTCGTGTTTTTAGAATCTATACATCAAATGGATATCCCAGTCGGTTTTCCTGTGGTAGCCCAGTTCAATCAGGGCCCCACCTTTAAAAAACCTCAGTACGGGGTAGGTAGTACGCTTATTGGTCAAGTCATCTTTTTTACTCTCAACCATCAGCCAGGTATGCAGATCGCCGTAGTCTCCCAGATAGGGCGCCAGCCCAATTTTGACGGACTGTTCAAATAGATCGTAACCCCGCCCGGACACCTGCTTGGCAGAAAAGCCAACAAAAACCCGCCGGGTCTCCCAATCACCACTGAGAGCGTAGAAATGATTGTTGGGGTCGTTGAGTCCTATGCCGGTTTTGAGATACAGGTTGCGCTGCGAGGTGGCAGTGTTCTTGCGATTTAGCAGATAGGTTAGCCTGGCAGAGGGAAATTGCTCACCACTGATTTTATCTTTTTGGTGGTCGACACCCAGGGAGTAGTTAATATTGGGGGTGTAGTGCCAGTAGATATTGTCGGCCTGAGCCCCAGAGTTAGCCATCAGGGTATGGCCGCCAACATAGGATATGGGCCGACTCAGGCTCGCTGAGGTGGCCAGTAGGCAGCAGATAAAAAGGATAAGTCTCATACCCCCGTAGGGTATATTAAACTCAGTGTTTGTCAATCAGTTTCGGGCTTTCTTCCGGGTATAAAAAAAGGGGTGCCAGATGGCACCCCTTGGGTTTTGCTACTAACTACAACTCAATACTACTTAGAAGTTGTAACCAGCTTTAACGTACCAGTATGAACCTTCGATACCATAGGGAGAGGTCTCATAGAAGATCGCACCCAGAACATTGCCTGGAACGCCTTCGGCAACAGCACCTGCTGAACCATCAATGCGCAGTGCATCCTGGTCAAACATGTTCTGAGCTCCCAGAGTCAGGTTAATGTTGTTGTCAAAGCTGTAAGTCATTTCCATGTCTACAGTCATCTCTGCATCTGCGTCACTACCAAACCAGTCAGCATGTACTGCATAGTACTCGCCGTAGTAGTTAGCACGGATAAATGCACTCAGGTTTTCGGTTACACCGAAGCCCTGCTGAGCCATAGTGAATGTAGCACGGTGGTTAGGCAGACCTTCTTCAAGACGCTTAACTTTGCTGTCGCTGGTAACACTACCCTGATCGGATACTTCTGTATCAGTCATGTTGTAGGCCGCGCTAAACGACGTGGAACCACCAAACAGCTCGGTGTCGTAAGTTGCAACTATATCCAGACCCTGGGTATCAGTGTTGAAGTCGTTAGTGAAGTAGTTCACCTGACCGATCAACTCTGGGTTAGGGATACCGGCAGCAGCCATAGCAGCACGCTGTGCAGCAGTGGTGTCGGCATTACTGGTAAGAGCAACACGGTCTTCAACTTCGATCTTGAACCAGTCAGCAGTGATATCGATATCACCGATAGACATTACAATACCGAAGGCGTAGTTAGTGGACTCTTCTGGCTGCAACTGGCCTGCGCCCAGCTTGAAGCTTGGCAGAGTTTGCGCCTGAGTCAACTGACCACCGACTAGAGTAGTCTGAGTGTTAACTACGTTAGCCTGACCCTGGGTCGGAGCACGGAAACCGGTGCTGTGTGAACCACGAATAGACAGGTTGTCTGACATCTGCTTATTGAAAGTCAGCTTGTAGTTAGCAGTGTCGCCGAAGCTGGTGTAGTCCTCATAGCGCAGAGCACCACCTACCAACAGGGTGTCTGATACCTGAGTTTCAACATCCATATACAGCGCGTAGTTGCGACGAGAGAATGCGCCAGCTGAGTCTGGAGAGAAACCAGCGAAGCCGTGCGAACCAATGTTGAAGCCCTGGTCGGCATACTTGCCCACTTTCCAAGAAGCTTCTTCACCAGAAACAACTTCAAAGGTAGTTTCACGCCATTCGGCACCACCAGCAATACTGGTATCGCCATACTGCTTCTGCAGATCCAGGTTAAAGGTTTTTTCCAACTGGATGTAGCTACCAGTGTAGAAATCACGCTTAGAATCAGGACCCATTGAAGGGTTAAAGGTGTTGTTCAGACCAAAGTCAGCTTCGTTGCGGCCAACAGAACCGCTGATATCGTAGCGAACTCCATCCATGTTTCCACCAGTGATTTCACCACGGGTACCAGCTGTGAAAGAGGTATCAGTGATGTTGCCGGTGAAGCGAGGAGTGTAACCGCCTGGAGCCTGTTCGTTGTGAATATAGCAGTTAGGGTTAGCCATAATCGCATCGCGCAGTGCGTAGTCAGCGGGGTCAACATCAGTAGGGCAGTTACCTGACATATCGCCAGTTACGTCTGCAATCAGACGGTTGCCGTCACCGTTGGTGAATACGCCGCCACGGCTGTCTGGGTTACGGTAGTAGAAACCGCCATCCACGTCGCGCTCAGAGTAGTTACCAAACATGTAAGCTTCTGCGCCATTGCCCAGGTCCAGACCTGAGTTGAAGAAGAAGGTTACATCGTCATCAATTTTTGGAGCACCCCAGATTTGCGCTGGGTCTGTTACTGCAGTGTTACCTGCGTCGATCAGAGCCTGAGCGTCTGGACGCTGTACAGAGCGAGACGTATCGTCGGCCTGCTTGACCTGGAAGCTAACGTTCATAAAGCCAGCATCGGTCAGAGGCATACCTATGTTACCAGCTACAGTAGTCGTGGTACCGTCGCCTTCGCTGTACTCACCCTGCTTAACAGTCAGCGAGCCACCTTCAGAGGCATCGTTAAGTACAAAGTTCAATACACCAGCGATGGCGTCAGAACCGTACTGAGCTGCTGCTCCGTCACGCAGTACTTCAACCTGCTTCAGTGCGATACTTGGGATAACAGAAACGTCTGCACCCTGAGAACCGTCATTCACGCCGCCGCCCTGGAAGGCGATAACTGATGCGCGGTGACGACGCTTGCCGTTTACCAGTACCAGGGTGCTGTCCGCAGACAGGCCACGCAGGTTAGCTGGACGGATCATAGATGCCGCGTCACTGATTGGCTGAAGGTGCACGTTTAGTGAGGGGATAGCGCCCTGAAGCTGCATTAGCAGATCAGTGCTACCAGCTGAGTTCAGTTCGTCAGAGCTCAAAACGTCAACTGGCACTGGTGATTCGGTAACAGTGCGAGGTGCACCACGTGAACCGACCACAACAACTTCTTCAAGTGCTGCTTCCTGAGCAAAAGCAACTGATGGAAGCGCAGTGCTCCCGGCAATTACCGCTGCCGCGATGGTGTTCATTTTCCAAAAGGTATTAGATTTCATAAATCTCCCCCGAGATATTAGGTAGGGTCTGTTTTCATTATCCGTATCGGCTGTGATTAAATTTATTATTGATCAACGCAGACGGGATCTGCTGCCAATACTACTTTGTTGTGACGAAGTATGTACGAACTCCCTCATCTGGCAGTTTACTCTAATTAAATATCCTTTTCGATAGTCGTTTTTAAATCAATTAATGTCGTTATTGTGTAAAATCGGTAGCAGACTGGTCACCAGTCTGCCCCATCAGTGTCTTTGATTTCTCACCCGGGATTTCCCTGACCAGCTTGGGCACCAAAAAGCCGGGCAGTTGTGTCTGTAGTTGTGAATAGATTTTCTCCGCTGCGGGCGCTGAAATATCGAAGTGACTGGCGCCGGCAACTGGGTCCAAAAGGTGCAAATAGTAGGGCATGATAGCTGCGTCATAGAGTGCTTCGCTAAGCTCGGCCAACAGGTTCGCACTATCATTGATGTTTTTCAGCAGCACAGTCTGATTCAGCACCCTAATACCTGCGTTCGTCAGGCGTTGAACCATCTGTTGGACTGCCGTATCAATTTCATTGGCGTGATTAATATGCAGCACCATGATGGGTAGCAGCCTAGTAGCAGTTGCCCAGTATAGAAAAGCCTCGTCAATACGCGAGGGGAGCACGACCGGGAGTCTGGTGTGAATGCGCAGGCGCTTAATATGAGGAATATCAGCGATTTGTTCTGCCAGCCAGCCGAGAAAATGATCATTGGCTGCCAGGGGGTCGCCGCCACTAAAGATCACTTCATTTATTTCATGGTGTAACCTTATATAGTCCAATGCCTGTTGCCACTGCTGTTTGCTCTGGCGATTTTCCTCATAGGGGAAATGTCTGCGGAAACAGTAACGGCAGTTGATCGCACAGCTGGGACTCACAATCAATAGCAGTCGATTGCCGTATTTGTGTACTACCCCAGGAACAGGATTGTGTTTGATTTCATCCAGTGGGTCTGAGCTGTAGCCAATCATCGGCTCTGTTTCCGGGGAAACGGGCAGAACCTGATTAAGCAATGGGTCATTGGGGTTGCCGATCTCCATACGCTCGACAAAGGGCCGCGGTACCCTGAGCGGAAAACTCTCGGTCGCACGTTTGCTGATGGCCAGTTGCTCTGGCCGCAGTTGTAACTGGTCTAACAGTTCATCGACAGAGCCAATGCTTTGACTCAGCTGTTTTTTCCAGCTCGGTTGTATATCAATGGCCTGGGAGGCAATAATGGCTGGCATAGGGAGTTGGCTTTGATTAACAGTTGTCTGAGGGTAGTTTACGCTATTTAAACAGGCCCGGTGGATAGAGAGTAAAAAAGTATTGATAACCGATGAATTGTTTATGACGAGAGCGCTGGAGCTCGCAGCTCAGGCCAGTGCTGCAGGCGAGGTACCAGTGGGCGCATTGCTAGTGAAAGAGGGCCAGATTGTGGGTGAAGGCTATAATCAGCCGATTTCCGGCTGCGACCCCACAGCCCATGCTGAGGTCGTTGCGCTGCGCAATGCTGCTGAGAATCTGGGCAACTATCGACTTACCGGCTGTGATCTCTATGTGACTATTGAGCCCTGCACCATGTGCGTGGGTGCAATGATTCACGCCCGGGTCAGGCGGATTGTTTTTGGGGCTCGGGAGCCCAGGGCAGGGGCGCTGGTCAGCCAGCTTCAGCTACTGGATAGCAATCACTACAACCATTCGATCGACTGGCAGGGCGGTGTGTTGGAACAGGATTGCAGTCATCTGATCAGTGAGTTTTTCCGCCGTAAGCGCAACAAATAGTGATACCTTCCGACGAGTTATTTCCTAGATAGAAGGCAGGGCATTGATTTCCCAGTCCTGGGGTTCGGGCTGCGGTTCTGGTTCGGGTAGGAAATCTTGCTGAGACAGCGAGTGCAGCTGCAGATAGGTCTTGTAGTACTGAATATTGTCCACGTAGAGCACAGGCTCATTACCTCTGGCATAGCCGTGTTTGAGCGTTGAGTAATGTTCCTTCTTGCTGAGCAGCGGCAAGTGCTCGCGAACATCGGCCCAGCTATCTGGATTTTTACCATGGCGCTCGGTAAGGATGCGTGCATCTTCCAGATGGCCAAAACCCACATTGTAGGCGGCCAGTGCGAACAGAGTACGGTCCGGGTCCTCAATGCGACGGGGTAGCCGCGCCTTGAGTTTCATCAGATAAGCGGCGCCGCCCTTTAGGCTCTGGGCGGCATCCAGACGATTTGTTACCTTCATCTCACTGGCTGTATTTAGGGTGAGCATCATCAGTCCACGAACCCCTGTGGGGGACTTGGCTCTGGGGTCCCAGTGAGATTCCTGATAGGCCACCGCGGCCAATAGGTGCCAGTCCATGTCATGATTGGCCGCAGTCTCGCGGAATAAGGGTTCATAACTGGGCAGTCGCTCGGCCACCAATTTGCCCAGACGCTGGGAGTTTGAGACAGAGAAGTTTTCTGTCTGGGCCAGGAGCTGACTGGTGAGTGACTCCAGTTCGCCAGAGGCTATGTACTGGTCCAGAAATTCATTGGCGGCTCTGAGCAGCGTACCGTCATGATGGGCAGGAAAGGCCCAGGCCATGGACTGAGGATCAGAGATATCCAGGGCTTTTCGCGCCCTCGGGTAGATATGGCGATTGATAAGAAAGGCAATGGAATCTACCACGCTGTAGCTAATTTCACCCTCGTGCACTCTGCGCACCAGATCGCTCATTTCGCCAGAGTCCTGCTCGCGCCATGACAGATTTGGGTATTGGTTTTTTAAAGTGCGTAGATGTTCACTGTGGGAGGAACCGGCAATCACTACTACTTCTTCCTCGAAATTGTGCAGGGATCTGGGGCGCTTGCTACCGCGGTGGTATATAAGCTGCTGGGTGACTTCCAGATAGGGCATGCTAAATACTAGCGACTGGTTGCGCGCCGCCGTTTTTACCAGATTTGCCGCGGCGAAATCCCCTTGGGGATTGCCTATAGAGTACAGCAGTCTGCGCAGGGTCGACTTGGTTCTGACCACCAGTTCAACTCCCAGACTGTCGGCAAAGGCCTTGGCCAGTAGGTAGTCAAAGCCATTTTTGCCATGGCCGTCCTCAAAATAGGTGGTTGGACCTGGCAGGGTAAGCATGACCAGCTGTCCCTTAGCTTTGACTTTAGCGAGATCATTGAGGTGAGTGCTGGCGGAAATCAGAGAAATAAAAGGCAACATAAAAAGGATCAAAACAATCCTGTTGCGCAATTTTCTCTCTCTGTTGGTGAGTTCTCGCATTCGGTTTCGAGACACCTCAGGGGCTTTTAGGTTGGCTGTGTCATTGTATTGAACAATATCATTCAATTGTTGTACATGGTTTAGTAAATTCTAACTGCCTAAGACTGGATTTTTCGGCTAGAATAGCCGCCTTTCCGTAACCACGATTTTGAGACCAGCCTTGATGATAATTCTGAGCGGTGCACCTTCTCTTTCCGCCTTTCGACGCCGAAAATTACTCTCCACTCTGCAGCAGGCTGTTCCCTCTGTTACCTCGGTGAGCGCCGAATATGTCCACTTTGCCGAGACTAGCCAACCGTTGTCTGAATCTGAACAGGCAACATTGCAGGCGCTGATGACCTATGGCCCCAGTGAGCAACAGCAGGATAAATCGGGTGAATTATTATTGGTGGTGCCGCGCCCGGGAACAATTTCGCCCTGGTCCAGTAAGGCGACAGATATTGCCCACAACTGCGGCCTCGACAGCATTTTGCGCGTCGAGAGAGGTACCGCCTACTACATCGCTTCTGCGGACCCGTTGACTGATACTCAGCTGCAGATTCTGGGTGGGTTGGTCAGCGACCGTATGGTCGAGTCGGTGATGACCCATATGCAGCAGGCAGAGGCACTGTTTACCCACCATCAGCCGAAGCCGCTCACCGAGGTGGATATTTTGGCTGGGGGTGTGGCTGCGCTCAAGCTGGCTAATGTGGAGCTGGGCCTGGCGCTGGCAGAGGACGAGATCGACTATCTGGTTGCCAGTTTCGAAGAGCTACAGCGCAACCCCTCGGATACTGAGCTAATGATGTTCGCCCAGGCAAACTCTGAGCACTGCCGCCACAAAATTTTTAATGCCAGCTGGACCATTGATGGCGTTGATCAGCCCAACTCGCTGTTTGGCATGATTCGCAATACCAATAATCTGGGTGGTGAAAATGTGCTCTCAGCCTACTCAGATAATGCCGCTGTGGTTGTGGGTTCCGAGGGAGGGCGCTTCTACCCGGATCCGGTCAGCAAAGTCTATGGCTACAGTCACGAGCCTGTGCACCTGCTGATGAAAGTGGAGACCCATAACCATCCCACGGCGATATCCCCCTACTCAGGCGCGGGCACAGGTTCTGGTGGCGAGATTCGCGACGAGGGCGCTGTGGGTCGCGGTTCCAAACCCAAGGTGGGCCTGGTTGGCTTTACGGTATCCAACTTGCAGATTCCGGACTATGTGCAGCCCTGGGAACAGGACTACGGCAAGCCTGACCGCATTGTGTCTGCGTTGGATATTATGACTGAGGGTCCCATTGGTGGTGCCGCTTTTAACAATGAGTTTGGTCGCCCCAATATCTGCGGTTACTTCAGAACCTTTGAGGCTGATTTTGCCGGTGAGCGCCGCGGCTACCACAAGCCGATTATGATCGCAGGTGGCTATGGCAATATCCGCGAAGAGCATGTAGACAAACCCGAATTTAAACCAGGCGCCAAATTGGTGGTGTTGGGCGGCCCCGCCATGTTGATTGGTCTCGGCGGCGGTGCTGCTTCTTCTATGACCACAGGCAGCAGTTCCGCAGATTTAGATTTTGCCTCGGTACAGCGACAGAACCCTGAGATTGAGCGTCGCTGTCAGGAGGTGATTGATCAGTGCTGGCAGCTGGGTGATAAAAACCCTATTGCCTTTATTCATGATGTCGGCGCTGGCGGTCTGTCCAATGCTCTGCCAGAGCTGGTTAAAGACGGCGGTACTGGCGGTCGCTTTGATCTGCGCGCAGTGCCTAATGATGAACCCGGTATGTCGCCGGTGGAAATCTGGTGTAACGAGGCGCAGGAGCGCTATGTGTTGGCCATTAACCCTGTCGATGTTGAACGTTTCCAGGCGATCTGTGAGCGTGAGCGCTGCCCCTACGCGATGGTGGGCGAGGCCGTGGAGGAAAAACATATCACTGTTAGCGACGGCCACTTCGATAATAACCCGGTTGATCTGCCGATGTCGGTGCTATTTGGCAAGCCGCCAAAGATGCATCGCACGGCCTCCAAACTGGATCAGCGGGGAGGCGATTTTGCGCCAGAGAATCTGGATATCAATGATTCGGTATTCCGCACATTGCGCCACCCAGCGGTGGCCAGTAAAAGCTTCCTGATCACTATTGGTGATAGGTCGGTCTCTGGCATGGTGGCCCGGGACCAGATGGTCGGCCCCTGGCAGATACCGGTGGCAGACTGCGCTGTTACCACTGTGACCTATGACAGTAATGCTGGCGAAGCTATGGCCATGGGTGAGCGCACGCCGTTGGCGCTTATTGATGGCCCAGCCTCTGGGCGCATGGCCATTGGTGAGGCGATCACCAATATCAGTGCGGCGCGTATTGGCTCGCTGGTGGATATTAAACTTTCCGCTAATTGGATGTGTGCCGCCGGTTCGCCTGGAGAGGATGAAAAACTCTACCGCACGGTAGAAGCCGTGGGCATGGACCTCTGCCCAAAACTGGGCATTACTATTCCCGTGGGCAAAGACAGTATGTCCATGCGCACCGCCTGGCAGGAGAATGGCGAAGATAAGTCTGTAACCGCCCCCTTGTCACTGATTATTACCGCCTTTGCGCCGGTGCTGGATGTGCGCAAGACCTTGACCCCCCAGTTGCGCACCGATAAGGGTGACACCCAGCTAGTGTTGCTTGATTTGGGTGCCGGTGCCAACCGTATGGGCGGCTCTATTCTGGCTCAGGTGTTCTCGCAATTTGGCGATACAGCGCCGGACATAGACAATCCAGATGCGCTGGTGGGCTTCTTTAACTGCATGCAGTCGCTGATCGAGCAGGACGATATCCTCGCCTACCATGACCGCTCTGACGGCGGTCTGCTGGCCACTTTGGCGGAGATGAGCTTTGCCGGCCATGTGGGTATGACCATTAATATGGATACCCTGGATGAGAATTGGATGGCCGCGCTATTTAATGAAGAGCTGGGAGCCGTCATTCAGGTGCGCACTGAGCAGGCCGATAGCATTATCCAGCAATTTGCCAGTGCTGGTGTTGAAGGGCATTGTATTGGCCACTTAAATGATCTAGATACTCTGGAGATCAAGCGCAATAATCAGGTGCTGTTTACCCAGAGTCGGGCTAATTTGCAACGCTCCTGGAGTGAGACCTCTTATCGCGTGGCAGCGTTGCGCGATAATGCGGAATCTGTGGCTGAAGAATTCGAGCGTATTTCCTACGCCGATCAGGGCCTCTCTGCGGAGCTGACCTTTGATCCTGCCGTGGATATCAGTGCGCCCTATATTAAATCAGGGGTAAAACCCAAGGTGGCCATAGTGCGCGAGCAGGGGGTCAATAGTCATCTGGAGATGGCTGCTGCCTTTGATCGTGCTGGCTTCACTGCAGTAGACGTGCATATGAGCGACCTGCTGGCGGGACGTCGTTCGCTGGACGATATGGCTGGTATGGTGGCCTGTGGCGGTTTCTCCTACGGTGATGTGTTGGGAGCCGGTGAGGGCTGGGCAAAGACTGTGTTGTTTAATGAGCAGATTCGCGATCAGTTCCAGGCTTTCTTCCATCGCCCTGAGACTTTCAGTCTGGGCGTCTGCAATGGCTGTCAGATGTTGAGTAATCTCAAGCCGCTTATTCCGGGGGCTGAACTCTGGCCGCGTTTTGTACGCAACCTCTCTGAGCAGTTTGAGGCGCGTTTTTCTCTGGTCAGGATTGATGAGTCGCCCTCGATTTTCCTGAAAGGCATGGCGGGGACCCATATGCCGATTGCGGTTTCCCACGGCGAGGGGCGCGCGGAGTTTGCCGGTGCTGAGGCCTTGACCCAGTTGCAGCAGACTGACCAGATCGCTATGCGCTTTTTGGAAAATGACCTATCAGTGGCTTCACGCTATCCAGCCAACCCCAATGGCTCGCCCGATGGTATTACTGGTGTGACCAGTGCTGATGGCCGCGCTACACTGATGATGCCGCATCCGGAGCGGGTATTTAGAACCGTGCAGAACTCTTGGCACCCGGACAACTGGGGTGAAGACAGTGGCTGGATGCGCATATTCCGCAATGCACGTACCTTTATAGACTGAGGTTTAACCCTGAGGGCCTGACTGATGAATAAGATTGCCAATGAGGATGAGCTGGTTAAAAAGGCCCTTCAGGTGGGTGCGGTCTATGCTAAGAAGCGCGCCTACGGCGAGGTTGAGGCAAAGGATTCGGTAAAGCTTAAGGTGGAGTTTATCTACCGAGTGCTGGTGGAAGATAAGTTGATTCAGCCTCTGGCCAAAGATCAGATTAGCGACCCCAATATGCGCCATAAACTGGCGCTCTGGATTTCGCGGCAGCTTCCGTCTGATCACCCCTTATTGGCTGAAAAAAAATAGCTGTCTTTCTCTCTTTCATACCAACGGCCCCCGCCTCATAGCAGCCTTTTTCCAATGCACTGTCATTCTGTAACCAAAACGCTGTGCGGGGCATGCTAAGCATAACTAAGAATCCTGGGCTGGGAGGGGCCTTACCTGTAACGGCACCCTCCCAAGACACGACGTGAATACATCCCTG
>JBMZST010000005.1:0-21334 GCA_049623265.1 Porticoccaceae bacterium | reverse complement strand
CGGCCGGCGTGATATAGCTGGGTATATGGGTCTCCAGATACCAGAGGCAGTAGTCTACATATTGCTCCGGGCTCATATCTGCCGGGATATTCTGGGAATGGGGATAAGGTGCTTTAATCACCCCGCCTGCCCAGGGCTCCATATAGACATTGTTTTCACTGGTGTAGCCGCTGATCATCTTGGTGCCCAACCCCTCGCCATGAAAGGCCGAGGCAAAACTAATAATATGCCGCCGTTTTGTGTAACAGAGTGCCAGATGCACGGCAGACTCTACGGCCTCGGTACCAGACACCTCAAAAGTAAAGCGGGGTAGCTGCCGGCCGGGCATAATCTGTGCCAGCTGGTCGGCTAACTCATAGCGCAAGGGGTGCTCCCAGTGGTAGCCATAGCGCAGATGGGCCTGGTGCACCGCCTCAATAATCTCTGGGTGACAGTTGCCCAGGGGGTTAGTGGCCCAGCCATTTTGAAAGTCGATATAGCGGTTGCCATCCAGATCCCAGACATAATCACCCTCGGCACGACCGACAATCATCTGGGCTGGTGGAATAAACCCTCTCTCAGCTGAGGCCTTTGCCGCGCTGCTATAACGCAAGCCATGGCGAAACAACCCTTTGCCGGCCTGCAGTTTTTCGCTACTCAATGGTCCAGGTAATGTATACGCCAAGGGAGCCCCCATTTATCAAATGTTATTGTTATATGACTTGCCAAGGCCTATGGTAAGCACCATTATATAAACGTACAAGCAATTAAACCGGCGTTTAAACCGAGGAGCTAAGGTGCCCTATGTCCACGACTAACCCGGCCATTCACCAGGAGCGGCGACGGCTTTTAATCGATGCCACCATCAGTGCTATCGCCGAGTTTGGTCTATCCAAACTCACCCTGGCAAAAATCAGCTCTATCGCAGGTCTCACTGCGGGGACGGTGAACTTTTACTTTGACAGCAAAGAGACATTGCTGCTGGAAACCCTCAATTTTGTCTCTGAGGAATTTGATCGCGGCATAGCTCAGGCACTGGCCCAGGCAGGGCCAGACCCAGCCAAGCGGCTGGCGGCTATTATTGATGCCTCTCTTGACCCGGAGATTACCGAGCACCGAAAAATGGCCGTATGGCACGCCTTTGACTCCGAGAGTCGCGGCCGCGAGGACTATCAGCGCATCCGAGGTACTCTGGATAGGCAGAACTTTAAATTGATCCTTAATCTCTGTGAGCAGATTATTAATCAGGCCAATAAACAGGCCGAAATCAATGCCCGCGCCATTGCCAATGCTATCTCCGGCATTACCGATGAGGTCTGGAAGGAAATTCTATTTGCCGGAGAGGAATACGATCGCGATGATGCGCGCCAGGTATGTCAGAGCTTTCTCGCCAGTATATTCCCCTGGTGCTACCAGATGCCTGCGCAAAACCGCGACGACACTGAGCCACAGAGAGATCCAACAATGATAACCCAGGCCAATCTGGATGATCTGGAGCAGGTAGCCGTACTTTTTGATCTCTATCGACAGTTTTACGAGGAAGAAGCAGACTTAAATCTGGCTCGCCAATATATTGAACAGCGCATGCAAACCCAGAGCTCGGTTATCTTTATCGCCTGGGACAAAGAAGGCGCCGATAAAAAGGCCATTGGCTTTACTCAGCTCTATGCCACCTACTGCAGTGTGGAGGCCTCAACCATCTGGGTGCTCTACGATCTGTTTGTAGACAGCAGTCAGCGCAATCAGGGCGTGGGCAGGGCGCTGATGAACAGAGCCAAAGCCATGGCCCTGGAAAGCGGTGCATCGCGAATTGATCTGGAAACGGCGGTGGACAATATCAGTGCCCAGGGGCTATACGAAACCCTCGGCTATAAGCGGGACAGCGACTTTTATAAATACTCTCTGGCACTGGGAACTTAGGGTTTTTCCGCTCCAGAGGCCATAAGATAAATCAGCTCTAAGCCCAGGGTAGCCGCAGCCAATGAGGTAATCTCGGCATGGTCATAGGCTGGCGCTACTTCCACCACATCGGCACCTACCAGATTTATCCCCTGCAGACCGCGAATAATTTTTAACGCCTTATCACTGGTAATGCCGCCAGCCACTGGGGTGCCAGTGCCAGGTGCATAGGCTGGGTCCAGGCAGTCGATATCAAAGGTCAGGTACACTGGCATATCCCCCACTCGCTGCTTGATGGCCGCCACAATATCCGCGACCGGCATATCGTTGACTGCGGCCGCATCAATCACTTGGAACTGATGGTCCTCTGGACTGTATTCGGTGCGAATTCCCAGCTGAATAGAATGGGCTGGATCTATAAGCCCCTCCTGGGGCGCAAAGTAGAACATGCCCCCATGATCAAACTCTGAGCTCTCTTTGTAGGTATCTGTATGGGCATCAAAATGCACCAGGGCCAGCATGCCTCGCTGCTGATGCACCGCCCTTAGCAGGGGCATAGTGACAAAATGATCGCCGCCAATACTCAGGGTTTTCTTGCCTCTGGCGTGAATGCCACCAACAGCTTCAACCACAGTATCAATCATTGACTGGGATTCACCTGGCGCAAACTCCAGATCACCGTAGTCAATAACATTAAGGCGGTCCATGGCATTAAAGGTCCAGGGCCAGCGCTTTTCTTCCCAGCGCAGGTTGGCCGAGGCCATTCGCACCCCCTGAGGGCCATGGCGGGTTCCGGCGCGGCCAGTGGTCGCCAAATCATAGGGGATACCCAGCACTACCAGGTCTGCCTTATCTAGATCCCGGGACAGAGGCAGACCCAGGTAACTGTGGACATTGGCAAACATGGAGTAGCTATCAAATGGCTTGTTATCGGACATATTTCACCTCATTGTCACCTGGACTGGCGCCAAGTTTATTTTTTAGTCGACCCAGATACCCTGCTGTCGCAGGTCTTCCAGGGTCAGCCGCAAACCCTCACGGAGAGCAGTTACCAGCTCATCCACCTGGGCTCGCGTAATAATCAGCGGTGGCGAAATAATACAGATATTAATAAAGGGGCGCACCAACAGACCCAGGCGCTGACAGTGGCGGTCCACCATCTCGCCGATAGCATAGTCTTTTTCCAGCAAGTCCGCTTCATCTCGACCCTGGACAGTCATCTCCACTGCAGCCATTAAACCTGTGCCGCGCACATTGCCCACCAGTGGGTTCTCTTGCAAGGTCCGCAATTGCTGTTGGAAATAGGGCCCTACCTCCAGCACATTGTCCAGCAAATTGTCTTTCTCCAAAATATCCCAGCTGGCCAGTGCTGCGGCACAGGCCACCGGGTTACCAGACCAGGTATAACCATTGGAATACAGACAGCCATCGGCATTATCGCCGCTGATCTTATCCATAAACTGATCAGACACAGCATAGCCACCCATGGGGATATAGCCCGAGGTCACCCCTTTGGCGAAGACTATAATATCCGGCACTATGCCGAAGACTTTTTCCGAGGCAAACCAATGGCCCAGACGGCCAAAGCCAGTCACCACCTCATCGGCTATATAGGTAATGCCATAGTGCTTGACCATCTGCCAGCAGCGCTGATGATAGTCTGCCGGCGGCACAATCACCCCGCCACTGGCCAGAATCGGTTCGGCGATAAAGCACATAATATTCTCGGCGCCTAGCTCAAGAATCTTGTCCTCAAGCTCAGCAATCAGAAAATCACAGAATGCCTCTTCCGTCTCGAATTGCGGGTGATAGTAATAACAGGGGGCTGACAGGAAATGTACGCCGTCGCGCATTGTGTCCATTGCCGTTTTATCGCGCTCTTTTCCTGTGACTGAGGCCGACAGATAGGTACTGCCATGGTAGGCTTTCTCCCGAGTCAGTATCTGTTTGCGCTGGGGTGTGCCCTGAATATTACTGGCTAACTGGCACAGTCGCAGGGCCGCATCAACAGCAGTAGAGCCACCGGTAGTAAAATAAACGCGATTGAGATCACCAGGCGTTTGTGCAGCGATACGCTGAGCCAGCTCCACCTCGCGGTTATTAATGACTGAAAAGGCCGTGGCATAGCTTAGAGTCATTATCTGTTCGGCCACGGCATCGGCAATCTCGCGACGGCCATAGCCCGCCTGCATACACCACATGCCCGCCGGACCATCCAGTAGCTTATTGCCCTCAGCATCGTAGATATAGGCACCTTCACCGCGCACTATGACCGAACTGGAATCATCTTCACCCAGAGTTGATAAATCGCCCCAAGGATGGAGCAAATGCTTGTTGTACCTGTCTCTGTAGCTATTTGTTTTCACTGTTCCTCCATCTTGGCTCACAGGGAGACTGTCGCTACCCAGCGCTGATACAGACGCTCGGCCACCAAATTCAACCTGGCTATATTTGACACTAGGTCAGCCTCGATTTGCTCGTGGTTCTGCACACTGACACTGGTTTCGCCCAAATGGCTTCGCCACTGACTGATCCAGCCGCGCAAAAGCGGCTCAGTCATCTCTACATGGCCCTGCATAGCTAACACATTATCGCCATAGCAATAGGCCTGATTCTGGCAGTGTTGGGAAGAAAACAAAAGCTGCGCACCGGGAGGCAGGCCAAAGGTTTCATAATGCCAGTGAAACATAACAAAGGGGTCACCCCTATCCCCCAACCATTCTTCAGTTGCTTCACCGGGCTGAGGATAACAGCTATGCCAGCCTATCTCTGCAACAGAGTTAGTACTTACTTTCTGCCCCAGAGCCCGGCTGATAAGCTGACCACCTAGACAGTGACCGAGCAGGGGGACGCCCTGCTCAAGGGCCTGACGGATGAGGCTAATCTCAGCTTTAATCCAGGGAATATCATCATTGGCGCTCATCACCCCGCCCATAAACACCAGACCAGCCATGGAGTCGTCCAGACAGGGAATCCCATCCCCCTGATCGGCGTGAATAAGACGATATGGAATACCCTGATTATCCAGAAAGTCGGCAATGTAGCCCGGATGCCTATCATCCATATGCATGAAAATGACCACTTGGCGCTGCCTAAAAGACATTGGATTGACCTGGGATTAGCTTAAAAGCGATCGAGGGTTTTGTAATACATCATGCCAATCGCCATGGCTGGCCGGCGCAATAACTTGCCCCCTGGCCAGGGCAGATGAAACATCCTGTTCATAATATCGAAACGATAGGTATCGCCATCCACAGCCTCGGCAAGAATGCGCCCAGTCATATGGGTGGGCGCCACGCCATGACCAGAATAACCACTGATATACAGCACATTACTGTCTTTGATGCGCCCAATCTGAGGCATCCGACGCACACTAATCCCCATTCGGCCAGACCAGCTGTAGTCTACCTTCACTCCTTTGAGGCTGGGAAATACCTTGAGCATTTTGGCGCGCATAATCTCTGTGGCATTGGTAGGATCCAGCCCAGAATAATTGGAAAGCCCCCCAAACAGCAGTCGTTTATCCGCCGATAGTCGGTAGTAATCCAGGGCCGTTCGTGAATCACAGACTGCCACATCGCGAACCATCGTTTGCTGTTGTTGCTCTTCGGTCAGTGGCTCTGTGCCTATCACACAGCTAGTGGCAGGCAGTACTCGGGCGTCTAAGTAGGGCACCAGGTTGCCCATATAGGCATTGCCGCAGAGAATCACATGGTTAGCTCGCACCGAGCCCTTTTCGGTCTGTACGGCGGGGGACTCCCCATAGGTAATACCGGTAACCCTGGTCTGCTCAAAAATCACGGCGCCGAGAGACTCAGCCACCTTGGCCTCACCAATACAGAGGTTGAGCGGCTGAATATGACCCCAGTCCTCGCGGTAATAACCGCCCAGATAGAGCTCGGAATTCACATATTGTTTCAGTTCATCGCGATCCAGCAATTGAATGGCCGGCTCCTCTGCGGCCCATTCCCTATAGTCTTTAAGATGGCGCTTTTTTAACCCCACCTCGCAGTAACCCCATTTCAGGTCACAGTCGATACTGTACTTCTCGATGCGCTGCTTAATAATCTCAACGCACTCCACTCCCATGTTTTCCACCACCTCGACGCCTTCGCTGCCGATATTGGATTTAAAGGCACTGGGATTTTGACCATAGCCACCAATAATCTGGCCACCATTGCGGCCCGAAGCGCCCCAACCTATGCGATTGGCTTCCACTAAAGCCACCTTGTAGCCCCGTTCTCCAAGCTCGACCGCAGTGGCAACACCACTGAAACCACCGCCGACGATTACCACATCGACCTGAATATCTTCCTCTAACTCAGGGTACTGGGTCTGCCAATTGGCAGAGGCAGCGTAGTAGGAATCGGCGTGTTCTCTGGTATCTGCTGTGGGTCTTAGAAACATAAATCTTGTCTACCTGTGTTTTCGGCGTACGTATTAGGCTTGCGTATTAGGCAGCCGCCAGTGCTTTTAGGTACCAGCTGATAAATTCCATCAAGGTGGCTTCATATTCTGGATGATAGGGTCCGGGCTCAAAAAATCTCGAGTTCACCCCTTCGCTATTGCGCAGGATAATATACTCGTCCTCCAAACTAGTGTGGTGCCAGAGCCAGGCTACTTTCTCTGCCTCGTAGTCAACCCCCTCCACGGCATCGCCATTGACATACCAGACCAGCTCCATATCGGTCTCGGTGAGGCTCCGCGGTATAAAGCGGTAAAGCACGCAATGGTCCGGATAGTTGAGCATAAAGGTCAGGGGACCCATCTGAAAATCTCCGGCCCCGCCATCATAGCCTTTCATATTTCCCATCAATGGCGCCACCGGCTCACCGTCGAAACTACCGGTTTTAAAACCTTCGTAGAGCGCATATCGGCTGGTGTAAGAGCAGGCGCCAAAGGCAGTAGCATCGTTGTAGTAACCATAGTGCTCGTCGGCAATACCGGGCACACCGGTAATTTTCTCTGCCCTGGCCCACATGGCCTCATTGATGGGTTTTACTTTTGCCGAGGGCGCTTCCAGAGTATGCAACTTAGCGTACTGACGATGGGAACTGGAGCAGTGATAACACTCCAGATAATTTTCCAACACCAGCTTCCAGTTGGCATTAATTCTGTAGGTCTTGCGCTCCGCTACCTTGGCGTTTTCAAGATCATAGGCGCCCAGCTGTCTGCTGATACTCTCCATTGGCGCGACAAAATCCGGCGCATCTGGGTCGCAATTAATAAAAATCATGCCCTGAAACACCACAGTGCGCACTTTCTTAAGGGCATAGTCCTGGCACTTAAAATCCTTAAGCTGATCCATCTCCCGAGCTGACTTCAGAGTGCCATCATTGCCATAGGCCCAGCCATGATAGGGACAGATAAACGCCTTGCGATTGCCGCTGGCCTCTTCGCAGACCCGCGCACCGCGGTGACGACAGATATTGTGCATGGCACCGATCTCACCCTGATTATCGCGACAGACAATAATGGAGTCCTCACCTATATCGAACAGGAAATAGTCGCCATGCCTAGCAATCTGACTGATATGACCGGCATAGAGCCAGCTCTTGAAAATAATGGTCTCAAGCTCCGCCTCATAGGTGACATGGGAGCGGTAGAAATAGGGATCTATGGCAAAGCCAGGTTTCTTCAGCTGGGCACTGGCCATAGCGCTCATTTTTTCTCGATTATCGAGCACATCGGTAGCAATAAACTTCATGGGACAGACCTTATAGCAAGCCTCTGGGGCATTTTTAACCGCACTATACAACAGATACTTAAATCATTATATAGCGGATTAAATGGCCGTATAATCTTCCTTGCAAACTTAACAATGGGCTACATGGAGCGCAGATACCAGTGATAGTCCATATTGGATACCTGGGTGTAAAACTGCTCGCACTCTCCGCGCTTGACCGTGGCATACATGCGGCAGTATTCGGCCCCCAGATACTGGGGTAACAGGGTTGCGGCCTCAAATCTATCCAGGGCCTGGTGCCAGCGTCGCGGTAGGGTGATCTCCTCTTCCATTTCAGCGCCCTCCGGAATCATCTCCCCCGGATCACAGTGCTGAGTTAAGCCATGGTGAACGCCAGCGGCCAGAGCCGCCATCACCAAATAGGGGTTGGCATCAGCGCCCGCAACTCTGTGCTCAACTCGACAGTCCTTATGCCCTGACACCGGTATGCGCAGAGATACGTCGCGGTGGTTATAGCCCCAGTTGGGGGACAGGGGCGCAAAGTTGCCCGGAATAAGGCGCCTGTAGGAATTGGCATTGGGTGCAAAAATGGCCATGGCCTCGGCCATGGTTTCGGCCAAACCCCCTATGGCGTGACGTAAATTGGCGGAGATTGCCGGTGTCTGATCAGAGCTCATATCGGCGAAGATATTTTCTCCCTGCCTGTTATAGAGGCTAAAGTGAATATGCAGCCCGCTGCCAGCTATTTCGGTAAAGGGCTTGGCCATAAAGGTGGCCGCCAGACCGTGCTGACGAGCAACGCCTTTGACAATGCGGCGCAGCAAAATGCCATGATCACAGGCGGCAACAGGATCATCCACATGGTGCAAATTAATCTCGTACTGGCCGGGCGAAAACTCTGAATGCACCGTAGTCATAGGCACATTTTGCGCCTCACAGGTGCGCCGCACATCTTCGAGAAAATCATCCTGGTCCCAGAGATCCTCTGGCATAGCATACTGAGTACCCACCTGGTCTACACTGGTGCCTGGCACCTTGCCCAGTTTGGGCTTGGGCAGGCCATCGCTGCCCGCCTCCACCAGATAAAACTCCAACTCAGTGGCTACCACGGGTTTTAAGCCCATAGCGTAGAGTGGCTTAAGTGCATTGATTAGCACGTTGCGACAGTCGTACAGGGCCGGCGCGCCATCCAACTGAGCAAAGGTCGCCAGAATTTGCGCCGTATCAGACTTTAACCAGGAAATAGGGGCCAAGCTATTAGCCACCGGTAGTATCAGCTTGTCTGGATCACCCTCCGCCATCACAAAGTTCAAATCATCACAGAACTCCCCCAGGATATTGAGCAAGGTAGTGGACTCCGGGCCCTTGACTCCCTGGGTGAAAAAGGCCTCGAACTCGCTGACTGGTATTCGCTTGCAGCGCAATATGCCATTTAAATCAGGCATCAGCAGTTCAAGCATGGTGATCTCAGGATATTGTTTTAAGAAGCCTTGCAGTTCCTCTTGGCTTGCTATAGTCATCTTCCCCCCAGTCTTGTTCTTTAGTTTTAGTCTGGCGCTGGCTTTAACCCTGCCCCATCAGACAATAGTATCAGGGCATCCAGACCCAGACAGCCGCTGGCCATCAGCTTGACCGGATTAATATCAATTTCGCCCAATAGATCATCAAATTCCACGGCCAGCACCGATAATTTTGCCGCGGCCTCCGCAAAAGCCTGAGTATCCAGCACGGGCAAGCCCCTTGCGCCAGCCAGAACGGAGCTCATCTTCAGCCCATTAATAGCGCGTCCGGCCCTGGCCGCATCAAAGGGCGGCAACAGCACAGTCGTATCACGCAGGATCTCCGCATAGATACCGCCAAAGCCAAGCACAACCACAGACCCAAACTGCCGGTCTTGGCTGACACCCAGGATCATCTCAACACCATCGGCCTCAACCATAGGTGCCAGGGTAACAGCGCTGCCTAACCGCTGACTAAGGTCTCGGTAGGCCGCCAACAATTCCCCCTGAGAGGCAATATTTAACCGCACACCCGCCTGATCAGACTTATGGGCAATACCAGGCGCTGCGGTTTTTAATACCAGTGGATAATCCAACTGGTCAGCAGCCTCAATTAACTGGCTCTCACTGGCGACCTCCACACTCAAAATCATGGGGATACCAAAGTCTGCTAAAAATTCACTGGCCAGAGCCTCTGATAACTGCCCCTGAGATTGCAGTCTACCGCGCCAATGGGCAACCCTGTCCAAATCCAACTGGGGCAAGCAGGGAACAGGCCTCTGCTGAAAGTCTCTGTAGTTCATGAGACAGCGAGCCCCCACCAAAAACTGACTCACCCCATCAATCACTGGAAATCCATTCTGAGTAGACGTTATGGCCAAACTGTCACTGCCACTACCTTGCCTATTGGCCACTAAAAAAACTGGCTTGTCTGTGGCCGCCTGAGCCTGGTGCAAATAGCCCATATAGGAGGAATAGACCTCACTGTTGGGACCGCGATCATGAATCACTGCTCCCAGTGCTGTGTCTCTATCGGATAGCAACGCAGTAAAACAGTCAGCCATCTTGGCAGGTGCATCGGCACCCCCGGCGCCCCAGCCATCCAGCGGATTGACTGCAGGCAAACCCGGATCCAGCAGTTTTTCCAGACTACTTATGGTTTGAGTATCAAGCTGGGCCAGTGGCACTGAATGCTGATCTGCCAGGTCGATCAATAACTGGCGCTCACCTCCAGAGTCATGCAGGCAGGCAATGCCGCCAGCAGCTGCAGCCTGGGGCTGGGCAAACATGATTAATGCGGTAGCCAGCTCATCCATATCTGCGACGCGCTGAACCCCGTAGTGGTCAAACAGGGCGGAATAGCTTTGATCAGAGCCCGCCAAGGCACCGGAATGAGATAGGGCCATTTCTGCCGCCAGCGCTGTGCGCCCGACTTTTAGCACCACAATGGGAATCTTGCGGGCGCTGGCTTTTTGTAATGCGGCTATCAGCTTTTGGGGATGGCGGCTGGTCTCTAGAAACAGGCCTACCACTCTGGTCTCCGGCAGATCCAGGACATAGTCCAGATAATCTTCCATGGCTACGGTCAACTCATAGCCGCTGGAGACAGCCAGATTAAAATCAATTCGCTCCTCGCAATCCACAATGCCGGACATACCGGCACCAGACTGGCTAATCAGGCTAACATTACCTGGATACCTGTGCTCTCTGGTATCAAAGCCCCCAGCCAGCACCTGATCGCGCACATTGTAAAAGCCCATACCATTGGCCCCAGCCACTAGCAGGCCCGCCCTTTCAGCCTTGGCCTGGATACGCTGCTTGAGCTCGGGGGTCCGGTCATCCTGAAGAATTAGGGCAGAGAAAATAGTGCAGGCCTTGATACCTAGAGCAATCAGCTCATCCAGAGCGGCCTCGACCCGTTGATCGGCGACAGCAAAAATTACATGCTCAGGCAATTCAGGCAGTGCGGAAAGCGAAGGAAAGCAAGGCACTCCCTCAACTTCGGAGTAGCCGGGATTGACCGCCATCAAAGTGCCTGTATACCCGCCTTTGCGCAGATTGACAAACACCTCATTGCCTACAGAGCCCGCACGATTGGAGGCTCCCAACACAGCGATAGAAGCTGGCTTAAGTAGCGGCCGCAACCTGTGCTCGGTCATTAGAAATCCGGCGCTGGAGTCTGTCTTTTGCGCGGCGGGTTAAATACAGCACCTTCAATCACAGTGCATTTCGCCATCACTCTGGTCCACTTTAGCTCCCGCTCGTAGTAGATTTCGGCTACCAGCTCCTGCCCAACCTTGCCATACTTGGCATCCACTTGGGCGAAGGCGACATTGGTTTTTGCCGTGGGACACCAGGCCGCACTGGTTACAGTGCCCACCTCCTTGTCGCCGTCATAAATAAACGCATGCTCCGCGGGCTTATTGCCCTCAACATCCAGATAGACAAAGGCGTAGCGCGACCCCTCTTTCTGCTCTTTGAGCAGGGCTTTGCGGCCATTAAATACCGGCTTATCAAAGGACACCAACCAGCCTAACCCAAGCTCAAAGGGTGAGCGAGAGCGACCTGTACGGATAGCCTCTTCGGCGGGCACAAAGTCGACACCAGCCTGTAAAAAGCCCGTCTCGGTGCGCAACATATCCAGGGCGGCACTGCCAATGGCACGGATACCCCAGAGTTTGCCCGCCTCAAATAGCTGGTCCCAAAAGGTCTCGGCCAACGTGGGATCAATCCAGATTTCATAGCCCAGATCACCGGTAAAGCCGGTGCGGCTAATCATCACTTCAGTACCCTCAAAGGGGTAGCGCGTGATACCGAATGGCTTAAGATTTTCTATACCCGTAAAGCCCATAGCCTTAAACACAGAACAGGACGTTGGCCCCTGCACTGCCAGCGCCGCAATCTCTGCGGTCTCATCGACAATGGTGACATCAAACCCCTCTGCCGACCACATCAACCAGTCGAGACAGCGGGCATAGGCACAGAGTCTGTAGTCGTTTTCTCCCAGATGAAAAATGGTGCCATCGTCCATCACCTGACCATTGTCATCGCACCAGACTGTGTAGGCGACACGATCAATCCCCAGCTTGCGGATATCTCTGGTTACCAGACGGTTGAGATAGGCCTCGGCATCGGGGCCGGTAAAGCGGTATTTGATCATAGGAGATATATCAAACACACCGGTATTGCTGCGCACCGCAAAGTACTCCTGCTCAACACTGGTATAGGCCTGGGCACTGCGGTAGCCCTTCCAGTCCTCCCAGAGATTGATCTCACAGGCAGCCAGGCAGCGGGAGTAAAACGGCGTTTCCAGAATCATTGTTTCATCATGGGGCATCATGCTGATTTACCTCGCTTAATAATTTCTTTGGCCGCATTGTGACCTGCCAAGCCCATTACACCACCGCCAGGATGGTTGCCGGCCCCGCAGAGATATAATCCATCCACCGAGGTGCCGTATTGCGAGGCTCCGGGGAAGGGCCGCATCATTAGAATCTGATCCAGACTGATCTCGCCGTGGTGCCAGTGACCCCCATGAATATGGAATCTCTCTTCCAGATCAGCGGGGGTCAATAGTTCAGCGGCAAGGATTCTTTCTCGTAGGTCTGGCGCATAGTCAGAAATCCGATCTATCACCAGATTTTTAAAGGCTTCTTTGTGCTCATGAGTCCAGCCGCCATCCAGCTCATAGGGTGCGTACTGGACTATCACTGACATCACATGCTTGCCCTCAGGGGCAAGACTGGCATCGTGAATACTGGGAATACTGATATCCATGGCTGGCGCCTTGGAGTACTCCCCGTACTTGGAGCTGTTAAAGGCCGACTCTACATAATCCATACTGGGGGCAATCACCAGGCGCTGCCCCATCTGTTCCTCAGTCAAACCTTTGAACCCTGGTAAACCATCCAGGGCCAGATGCAGCTTGGCTGCATCCCCTTTCATGCGCAATGTTTTCACTCGACGGGCGACACCGGTCTCAAGGTTAGCCAGACCCACCAGTTTATTAAAGGTGGTCTTGGGGTCGGCATTGGAGACCACCAGTCCGGCCTCTATCACCCGACCATCAGCCAATGTCACCCCGGTAGCCCGGTCTATATCAATATTGATTTTGCTGACCGCTGCACCCACTTCGATATCCACACCTTTGCTACGGGCAGCGCTGGCCATGGCCTCAGCTACAGCGCCCATACCACCTTTCACCACCGCAGGGCCTTTGTAGCCAAAGATATCGCCCATGCGGCGATACAGATAGCCATACACTGTATTGGGTGAGCGCGGGCCCATATGGGAGCCCAACAGTGAATCCAGACTAATGGCGCCTTTAAGCAGCTCATTGTCAAAGTTCTCTTCCATCACATCGTAGATATTGATCAGTGCCAGGCGCATCAGATCGCTCATATCTTCTTTGCCCAGCATTTTCATACCCAGACCCAGCTTGGCTAGGGTGAGTCGGTCAGTCAGGTTGCCCTCTACCAACTTGGGTGCGCGGCGATTAAAGGCACCTGCCAATAGCTTACAGAATTTAAGCATCTGTTTATTAAAAGCGACAAAGGCTTGGCGATCTTCTTCCGATATACCCGCGCCCTCAAGCCTATCACCGGCGATGGTTAGATGATTGCCATCCTCAGCCAGAGCAATGGTGCTCAGGTCGCGGGCAGCTAACTCCAGGCCCTGGGCGCTGAGCCCCATGGCTGAAGATATATCCGGGTTTAACTGGAACAGCCAATGGGCACAGGAGGAAACCGAGAATTGATCGGCAAACGGACTGGTGGCCGAGGCACCGCCCAGGGCGTCATTGGCTTCTACGACGAGCACCTTGCGGCCATCTTTGGCCAGATAGGTCGCACATACTAAACCATTGTGTCCGCCGCCAACGACAATAACATCATAGGTCTTATTACCATTAATCATCGTCATAACCTCCAGGCACAGTGTTATTGAGCTTTAAATCCATCAGTATTTCCCGCGCCGCATTGGCACCTGGAGCGGCCATCACACCGCCGCCCGGGTGACTGCCGGAGCTACACATATACATGCCCTTAACTGGACCCCGGTACTGGGCATAGCCGGGGAACGGACGGTTAAATAACAGCTGATCAAAGGTCAGCTCACCCATAAAGATATTGCCCTCAGTCAGGCCCACTTCATCTTCGATATCCTTGGGGGTTCTTGTTTCGCAGTGCAAAATCAGGTCTTTAAAATCCGGGCTGTAGTTACTGATCTGATCGATCACGGTTTTTTCAAAGCCCGCCTTGTCCTCTGCCGTCCAGTCTTGACCATTAACCTTGGGTGGTGCGTACTGCACAAACACCGACATCATATGCTTGCCCGGTGGCGCCATGGTGGGGTCAATCTGGGTGGGAATTAACATATCCACATAGGGGTCTTTGGACCAGGTGCCCGCCTTCCAATCATCGTAGGCGCGCTCCATCCGTGGCAGAGAATCAATAAAGTGCTTTTCACCCAGGCATAGAGGGCTATCTTTGGGCAGGCCGGTAAAGGTTGGCAAACCATCCAGAGCGATATTGAGCTTGCCGGAGGATCCGCGAATTTTAAAATTCTTAGCTTTAGTTACCACATCACTGGGCAGATCGCCCTCATCCATAATCTTCAGGAAGGTGCGCTTGGGATCCAGGTTTGACACTACGATATCAGCGTAAAGCTCATTGCCATTGGCCAGAGCCACACCTTTGGCTTTACCATTTTTAACAATAATCTGATCCACCTCGGCATCACACTGAATGGTGCCACCAAAGGACTGGAATGATTTAGACAGTGCCGCCGCCACCGAGCCCATGCCGCCGCGGGCAAAGCCCCAGGCGCCCACGGAACCGTCCACATCGCCCATATAATGGTGTAGCAGCACATAAGCCGTCCCCGGGGAGTACACACCCAAAGCCGTGCCGATAATGCCACTGCCAGCCAGGTGAGACTTAATCACATCGGATTCAAAGTATTCATCGAGAAAGTCGCCAATACTCATGGTCCAGAAGCGCATAGTATCGGCCAGCCCCTCCTCACCCATACTGCCAAAGGATTTAGCCAGTAGCGCCAGCTCTTTAAGGTCTCTGGGCTTGAGGGATGTGGGATCTGGCGGCGTGCGCATCAAAAACGGACGAATCAATCTGGTCTGTTTCATCACATCAGCTTCGTAGCGCTCGTAGGCACTGGCATCACGCTTTGAATGCCGCGCAACCTCTCTTAGCAGGCGCTCGTGATCGGCGTGATTGCCAAAGTAGTCGCCGTTTTCCTTAAAGGTAACACCGCCACCGTAGGGCACGACCTGCAGGCCATGGCGGGGTAATTCAAGATCACGGATAATTTCCGGTCGCAATAGGCTGCAGACATAGGAGCAATTGGAGTACTTCCAGTCCGTATACAGTTCCCGGCTGACCGTGGCTCCGCCTATATAGGGATTTTTTTCCAGCACCAGTACATTGAGGCCCGCCTTGGCCAGGTAGGCCCCATTGGTAAGGCCATTGTGTCCTGCGCCAATAATAATAGCGTCGTATTTGTTCGTCACTTTGCTCGCTCCGCTTAACCTGGCAGCGCTGGGCTGTTCCAGTCAGGATATCTGTGATTTATTGTTATGGTCGCTCGATTTCAGGATGCCCAAAGTGCTAACTACTGTCAATTAATAAATGAATGACCATTCATTTTATAACCCTAAATCAATGCATGCTTATAGCTATCAACAGATGTTTTTGTTACTGTTAATCGGCCTCAGAATGACAAAATAAGACTTAAAATCACCGGGAAATCCCTGAATGGCAGCAGCAAAACCCTCAGCTTCAAAACGTGCAGCGTCGGTCCAGGCACGGCGCAATCAGCTGATTATGGCGACCATCAAATGCATTGCCCGAAAGGGATTATCGGCGGTGACCATGGCTGATATCACCACAGAGGCGGGTCTCAGTCTGGGTATAGTTAACCTGCATTTCCAGAGTAAAGAGAGACTGTTGGTTGAAACTCTGCGCCATATCTCGGATGAATACCGCAGCGGTCTGGACAAAATATTTCACGACCCCAAAAAGACTACCGCAGAAAAAATAACCGCCCATATTCAATATGATTTCAGCCGCAAAATTGTCGATCGCAATAAATTGGCGGTGTGGTTTGCCTTTTGGGGCGAAACCAAATCCCGGCCCACCTATTTATCTATCTGTGCGGACTATATTGCCGATATAGCCAATAATCTTACCCAGCTGTTTGCCCAGTTAAAGAGCGAGGGCAACTATGATAATGTAGACCCGGAACTCACCTGTATCTGCTACACCGCACTGGCCGACGGCCTGTGGCTGGATTTACTGGTCACGCCCAAAGGCCTAAAACCCAAGCAGGCATACAATGTGGCCATGCACTATTTAGCCACCCAGTTCCCGCAGCATTTTCCGGCTTAAAACAATAATAGGAAGCAGCCATGGAGTTTCAACACAGTCAGAGCACCAGAGAATGGCAACAGCGAGTTCGACAGTTTGTTGAGCAGGATCTGATTCCCTGGGAAGTGGAGGCCGAACTCAATAATGGCGTGATCCCCCAAGAGGCCAGCGACAACATGCAGGCCAAGGCCATTGCCCTGGGTCTATCCAAAATGGATGCTCCCGTTGAACATGGCGGCCTGGGCATGAGCATGGTGGACCAGCTGGCTGCCTGGGAGGAGCTGGGGCGGGTCACTAATGCGCTGTGCTGGTGTTTCCCTGAGGCCCAGCACTGGATGTTTGAAGCCTGTGCCAATAGCGATTATCAGATTAAAAACTACTTGCACCCATTAATGGATGGCAGCCTGCGCGAGTGCTACGCCATTACTGAGGCCGAATCTGGCTCCCACGAAGTGGTCAATACCAGAGCCGTAGCCTGTGAGGGCGGCTATAGTATCAGCGGCGAGAAATGGTTTGTCACCACCGCCAATCTGGCCGATTTCTTTTTCCTTCAGGCCAAGACTGATAGCGGTGAAGATGCACTGTTTTTTGTTGATATCAATGCGCCGGGTGTCAGCATGGTCGAAAATCCAGCGTTCTCTCATACCTTCCCGTCCCATCATCCCACCTATCAATTTGACCATGTCTTTGTGCCAGAAAAAAACCGTATAGGGGATGAGGGCGCCGGCATGGATTACAGCCGCAGCTGGTTCCGCCATGAGCGGCTGACCATAGCTGCACGTATGCTGGGAGCCGCCTCGCGCATGATTGAGGAGGCTACAGAATGGGCCACCCAGCGGGAAATTCAGGGTGAGTATCTGATCGATAAGCAGGCGACCCAGTTTAGTCTGGCCGACAGTGTGACCGAACTCTGGGCTGCCAAGTTAATGGTATACGAAGCCGCTGCTGCCCATGACCGTGGCGATGACCTTAAGTCTCAGCATGCCCAGTGCTCTATGGTAAAACTCTATGCCACAGAAATGGCCAATCGGGTGGCTGATCGCTGCCTACAACTCTGGGGTGGACGCGGCTACCGCCGAGATAATGCGGTAGAGCGCTTCTATCGAGAGGTGCGAGTCGATCGAATCTGGGAGGGCAGCAGTGAAATCCAGCGTATGGTAATCGCCAATGCCCTGCGTAAACGTGGACTCAAAGGTATGTAATCGATCATGGCCCAGTCCAGCCGCTATTCTGCCCCCCTATTGCTGTCTGCTATGGTCAGTGCGGCGGCAGTTTTGCTCTGGTTCGGGCAGGACAATCGACCAGAAACCACGCAGGCACTAACCAGCGAGGGCGAACAGCGACTCAATATTTATAACTGGGCCGACTATATAGACCCCCAGACCCTGGTCGACTTTGAGCAGGAATTCGGCATCGAGGTCAACTACGATATCTACGACTCCAGCGAGATGGTCGATGCCAAGCTGCTAACCGGCCGCAGTGGCTACGATATTGTGGTCCATGCGGCATCATTTACCGCTAGATTTCAGGACATTGATATTCTGCATACTCTGGATACTAGCCGCCTATCCAATTGGCATTATTTAGAGCCGGCGCTGGTGGAAACACTGGATCGCCAGTACAGCAGTGGACTGATGGGCAGCCCATTCTTTTGGGGCACCACCGGTTTTACCTATAATGTGGACGAGATCAAAGCCCGTATGCCAGATGCCCCACTGGACAGCGCCGCCATGTTTTTTGATCCCGAGGTAATCTCCCAATTTGCCGACTGTGGTGTCTCCATGCTGGATGACCCCTTAACGGTAATCCCGCTGGCTATGATGTATCTGGGCTACCCCGCCAACAGTGTTGACCTCGACCAACTGGCAGAGGTCGAGCAGCTAGTGAAATCGGTCCGCCCCTATATCAAATACTTTAGCTCCACCAAGATGCTGCTCGACCTGCCCAGCAAAGAGGTATGCATGGCTATGAGCTGGTCTGGCGACTATGGCGTAGCAGCAGGCAGAGCGGCCGAGGCAGGCATAGATATCAACCTGGCTTACACTATCCCCAAAGAGGGCTCGGTTATCTGGTTTGACAATATCTATATTCCGAGCGACGCGCCCCACAGGGACAATGCCTATCTGTTTCTGGACTATATGCTGCGCCCGGAAGTGATCGCCAGATCCACCAATTATATTGGCTACGCCAATGCCAACAGCGCGGCCACTCAATTTGTCGAGCCATCGATAGCAGAGGACACGGCGATCTATCCCGACCAGCTGGTGCTAGAGAGAATGCAGACCACCGAGGTACTGACCCCTAAATTGGAACGCAGACGTTCGCGAACCTGGACAAAAATAAAAACCGGCCTTTAAAAAAGCGACTCTATCCATGACAACAGCCACAGCAGCAAGCGATAACAACAGGTCAGAGCAATCTGCAACAGATTTTTCCGATACACCCTGGCTTGACCCTGAGGCTGTGCCCTTCATCCAGATTAAATCTCTGGGTAAAAATTTTGGCGACTTTACCGCGGTAGACAGTATCAGTCTGAATATCTATCAGGGGGAGCTGTTTACTATTCTGGGAGGCTCGGGCTGCGGCAAGTCAACCCTATTGCGTATGCTGGCCGGCTTTGAGACCCCCAGCGCCGGGCAGATTATTATCGATGGCGTGGATATCAGCGATCTGCCCGCCTACGATCGACCGGTCAATATGATGTTCCAGTCCTATGCGGTTTTCCCCCATATGACAGTGGCACAGAATATTGCTTACGGGCTAAAAAAGGAGCGCCTGCCCAAAGCCGAGATTACCAGCAGAGTCGAAGAAATGCTGGAGCTGGTGCAACTGACAGATCAGGCATCACGCAAACCCAAACAACTCTCGGGTGGCCAGCGTCAGCGCGTGGCTCTGGCGCGGGCACTGATTAAGCGGCCTAAGGTACTGCTATTAGATGAGCCCCTGGCCGCGCTGGATAAAAAGCTCCGCGAGCAGACCCAGTTTGAATTGATGAACCTGCAATACAAACTTGGCACTACATTTATCGTGGTCACCCATGACCAGGAAGAGGCCATGACTCTATCCTCTCGAGTGGCGGTGATGGATCAAGGCCGCTTTGTCCAGATAGGCACACCACTGGAGGTCTATGAATTTCCAGTCAATCGCTTTGTGGCTGACTTCTTTGGCACCATCAATCTTTTTGACGCCACAGTGACTCAGAGCGCGCAGATCGATGATTCCACCCATACCATCGAAGCGGCCCTGGATAAAACTGGCACATTGGTCAAAGCGGACTGCAGCCATCAGCTTGCGCAAGGGGATATGATTACCATCGGCGTGCGGCCAGAAAAACTCAGTATTAGCCAGAAAAAACCCCGGGGTAAAAATCTCACTATCACCAGTGGCATAGTTGAGGACTTGGCCTATTATGGCAATCGCTCTATCTACAGAGTGCGCAGCCACTCTGGCCGTATTATTCAAGTTAGCGCGCAAAATTTTCAGCGCACCAAGGAACTGGTTTTGGAATGGGACGATCAGGTCTATCTGTCATGGGACTCCAGCTGCTCCGTGGTACTGCCCGAGTGAGTCAGGCCAAATACAATATGCCGCTGGGAGATAGACTCTGGCGCTGGCTGGTAATATCCCTGCCCTATTGGTGGCTGGCTATCTTCTTTCTGGCGCCCTTTGCCATTGTATTTAAAATCAGCTTTGCCGACCCGGTGATTGCTCAACCACCCTTCTCCAGTTTTTTTGATTTCAGCCCGGGAGCTGATAGCTGGCTGTTGGCCACTCTGGATAACTATCGCTTTATCACCGAAGACAATCTCTACTGGGTCAGTTATTTTAAGTCATTAAAGATCGCAGCGATCTCCACAGTACTCTGTCTGCTGCTTGGCTACCCCATGGCCTACGGCATTGCCAGGTGCCAGCCAGGAACCAGAAATATACTGCTAATGCTGGTTATTTTGCCATTTTGGACTTCCTTTCTGCTGCGAGTCTACGCATGGATTGTGATGCTGGGTAAGACTGGTGCCATTAATTCACTGTTATTGAAAATCGGCTTGATCGACACACCCCTAGAAATGCTCTATACCGATGGCGCTGTGTATCTGGGCATTGTCTACACCTATATTCCATTTATGGTTTTGCCTCTCTACAGTGTGCTGGAAAAAATGGATACCAATCTCCAAGACGCTGCCGCAGATTTGGGTGCCCGCCGCTGGCAGGTGTTTTTTAATATTACCCTGCCCCTCTCAATGCCCGGGGTTATCGCCGGCAGTATGCTGGTGTTTATTCCCGCCGTGGGAGAATTTGTGATTCCGTCTCTGCTGGGTGGCATAGACTCTCTGATGATAGGTCGCACTCTCTACGATGAATTCTTTATCAATCGCGACTGGCCGCTGGCATCGGCGGTGGCTACGGTGCTGCTGTTTATTATCGTAGTGCCCATCATGCTGCTCCAGAGCAGTCAAAAGGAGGATGCAGAATGAGCAACAGAGGCCCTTCTACCTTTATCCTCTCCGTGCTCTGTTTCGGCTTTGCCTTTTTATATGTGCCCATTCTGGTACTGATGGCCTATTCCTTTAATGGCGCGGCACTGGCTACCGTCTGGGGTGGATTTTCTACCCGCTGGTACAGTGCCCTGCTGGAAAATGACCAGATTATTAATGCCGCCGTACTCAGCTTGAAGATCGCCGCCACCAGCGCCACCTTTGCCACCATTCTAGGCACTATGGCCGGGTTGGCTCTTACCAGAATGCGCCGCTTTCGCGGGCGGTTTTTATTTACCGGTTTAATCGCAGCGCCACTGGTAATGCCCGAGGTGATTACCGGCCTGTCACTGCTGCTGTTATTTGTCAGCCTGCAGCAACTGATTGGCTGGCCCGTCAGTCGCGGGGCCAGCACCA
>JBMZST010000004.1:0-22526 GCA_049623265.1 Porticoccaceae bacterium | reverse complement strand
GCCATACCATCAAATACCTCCACAAAGGGATCGGGAATCTGGTACATAAAGCCATCAGTGTAGGGCCCCAGACCGCCGGGAATACTTAACAGGCGAACACCTTTCTCGGTCACTCGGGCGATAAAGGGGTCTGGCGTAATATAGGCAGCCTGATCTGCATTGCCGGTCTGCATCTCCCCCAGGAAGGGGATTGAGCCCCACCATTTATGGGTGGGTGTAGGTTTTTCCTGTGCGGGACCCGTCAACTGTGGTGACAATGCCGTTGGTGTGCCCACCGGAATATTAGTGTCGGTATTGCAGTTGTCTATACCTGGCTGGACTACACCAGCATTGTAAATCCAGTTGCCAAAGTCGTAGACACAGCGATAGCTATTGGGGTTGATACCATCAGCCACATTGCCGGCGCCATAGGGGGTAACTGAAAAAGAGCTGGGGTTTTGGGGATCCACGCCACCGCTGCCAGCTGTCGGCTGTTCAGCGCCATCCGCCAGGCCAGAAAAACGCACATTGTCGATTAAATAAACCAGGCCCGGACCGGTGCGAAACGCCGGGAAAAACACCAGTGGCGCGGTGACGCTGGACAGCTTTAAGCCACCGCTGGCGGTCAGTGTAGACAGGGGGATACTGATCGATTCCCAGCTGCCATTAGCCACAATCTGTGACAGGCCTATTTCTCCTGAGGTACTGTCGGGCGTGGTTTCTAACTTGATATAGAAGCCTCCGGACAGACCATCGGCCCCTTTATCGACCACTTTGATATCAAACTTGAGCGAACCATTGCTGTAATCGCTGAGATCTACTGCGGGCCCTGGACCCACCACAATACCCGCATGGCCTGCGCTGTCGGTGTAACTGACTTGCAAGACATCGCCTTTGTCAGCATCCGAGACTACCTGCCAGTCAATACTGTCGCAGCTCTCTGTGCCAGCCTGCTCGTCGGTGCAGTCCCCATAGCCCTGACGCTCATCAAAAGCGGAAAACTTCAGATTGCCGCCCCATAGATCGGCAACCACACCATCGACCAAAATAGGGGTATCGCCCTCAGTACTATCGGTTGGAGGCTCCTGGGGTACATACAGCGGGTTGCCAGAGAAAAGATTGTCCAAACTGGTGTCGGCAATAAACTGAATCAGATCGGTCACTGACTCAGCTAGATCAGCAACGGCGGAAAGCAACTCCGTCTGTATGGTTTGGACAAATTCAATGGCGTCATCTGAAGTGAGGTCTACGGTCTCACCCGCCAAAAGCTCATTGATATCTGCCATTTTTTCGGCAATTGCAGCAATCGCCAGTATAGAAAGAGAATCCAAATCTGGCAGCGCTGCATTAACAATTTCAATCAGCCGGGTGGTGGACTGCAAATTGATATCGCCGCTGCGGTTAATTTGTTCGGCGATCGCTGCGGCTGCATCCTCGGCAATACCTGGCAACTCTGAGTCGAGGCGATCCGGGTCCAGTGACTGAATCGTGGTCATCACCAGCGCTATCTGCTGATTGAGACGCTGCAGCCGCAAGCCATTATTGTCCTGAGCCTCAGCCAGCGCCCAGATGTCCATAGCCAGAAATTCATCCAGCGTGCCCTCAAATCCGATAGCACTTAAAACCGCAGCCTTGGCCTCGTCGCTGTCTGCTCCCGCAAGCACCGAGCTAAGGGGCGAAATAATAGCTGTACTGCTGAGGTCAGCGGGAAGGTTCGCTATCAGCGCCAGCTCGCTCAGTACAACGTCGGTGCTTATATCGGTGCCACCGAGAGCTACCAGCCGGGCGATGCCCTCGATCACAGGCTCGGGCAACAAAAAATAACCTAGGCTATCTGTTTTGGCTGTGGGTTCGTCAGCATCGGCCCTAAGGTTATTGTTGAGATCAATAAATACCACACTGTCGGATAGCGGGCCGTCGACAACACGCCCCTCGACTGCATTGGTCACATTGACCACCATACTCTGACTATCGGTGGCTCCCTGGCTATCAGACAGCTCCACAATGAGCTCATAGCTATTGTCCGCACCCACATCCGCAGGTGCCTCAAAGTCGGGCGCAGCAATAAAGCTAATACTGCCGGTAGAGGAAATCTCAAATAGCTCTCTGTCGTCCCCACCGGAAAGGCTAAAACTCAGGCTGCCATTTTCCGGGTCTGTTCCACTGGCGGAAGCAATATCCGTACTTCCCTCGAGAACTGAAACCTGGTCCTCGATGCTGAGGACTGGCGGCTGATTTGTTGCGATAGGTGCTGGTGATGATTCACTGCCTCCACCACCGCCACAGGCTGACAAAATCGACAGGCAAATGGCCAGAGCAATCAGGTTAGAAATAGTGCGCATAGGAGTTCCGATTTGTGTATTTATTATTTTGGAGAATGTTGCGCAGTAAACCGTATTTTGACCAGGTTAGATACCGAAACCCGACAAAAGAGCATGATCTGTACGATCAAAGGGGCATTCTATTCGGTAGTGATTAGAATAAAAAAAGGCTCCTAGATAGGAGCCTTTTAGTCTTTCAATTGCAGCCTTGTTTATTGCACTGAACCCGTAATTGCCCAGCCGCTATACCAAGGTGTTTCACCTGCTTTAACAGCTCCAATATAGTCGGTTGAGTCAAAGACAAAAGATGACCCATTGTCCTGAGCCGTGATGGCCTCAGCAGTCACCGATGCAGATGCATTAGTAATCGCCTTATTGGCATCTAGAACAACCGCCTCCAATATAACTGAATCTGTACTCACAGGCTCTTCTTTGTTAAAGGCTGTGCCAGCAGTATCACAGAGGAAGTTTCTCATGGTGATTGGCGTATCAATCTTAGCCGTGGCACTGTCGTTATCGTGATCGGAATCATCGATACGGGCACAGGTCACGTCGTAGCCAGTCACCGCAGAGTTATGGATAGCTGCGGTGACCGAACCGCGCAGACGCATACCAAACTCACCAGCGCTGTTAGCCGCGTCGCCACCGATAATGGTTACGTTGGCAATGACACCGGCAGTCTCCGGGGTGTAGTCTTCGTCAGAAGAGTTAAGCTCGATACCGCGCGGGTCGTTAGAACCCACTGGTGTAGCACCAGCAGTTTGGTTCTTGATAATCAGTGCATACTGAATATTGCCCTGATAACCCTCGTCAAAATCAATGTCGTCATCGTCATTGTTGGTGAGCAGCGCATGTTTAACATTGACTGTGCCGCCAAACCATTCAATACCGTCGTCCTGGTTACCATGAACCTGAACATAGTCAATCAGGGTACCGTGACCAACACCCTGAAGGGTCAGACCATTAATTTCATTGTTGGGACCAGCGATCAGGCCGCCCTCAGCGATACGCACGTAACGGATAATACCGCTGTTGTCGGCTGGTACGTTGCCACCATATTCCTGAACAAAGTCACCGCCTTCACCGAGGATATTGCACCAGCTTTCGCCGTCGGCAAAACAGGCACCTGTTCCACCCTGACCATACTGTGGGGCGAAACCTTGGATCACAACACCACCCCATTCGCCCATGCCATCGTAATCAGGATCAATAGAACTAAAAGTAATTGGGCTTGTGGCAGACCCATTGGCAATCAACTTGGACCCGCGAGTAACCAAAAGAACGCCATCTGAAAATGCGTTGATATTAACACCTGCACGAATAGTCAGTGTCACACCTGCCGCCTGAATGGCGTCCATTTCAGCCTGGGAAGTGATCTCCACATTACCAGAACCTACAGTCACCACTCCGTCAAGGCGATATTCAACACCAGCGACCATGGTGTAGTCCTGATCTACATTACCCTTGAGAGTACAGACTGTTTTAGACGAGTTACAGCTAGCAAATGATGCCTCTGTGGCAGTTTCCTCTGCGGCGACTGAACCGGGGATAGTCCAGCCATCCCACCAGGCTACTGCTTCAGACGGGTCGACAGCACCGATAAAGTTAGTTTCATCAAAGATAAATGAAGAGCCGTTGTCCTGTGCAGTGATAGCTGTTGCCGCGTCCAGGGAAGCTGCTGCATTAACAATAGCGTAGTTGCTGTCAAAGCTAATGCCCTCTTCGATAACACTGTCAGTAGAAACAGGCAGTTCTTTGTTAAATGCCACACCAGAAGTATCACAGATAAAATTATTCAAAGTGATTGGTGTATCAATCTTGGCCGTTGCGCTGTCGTTGTCGTGATCGGAATCATCGATACGGGCACAGGTCACGTCGTAGCCAGTCACCGCAGAGTTATGGATAGCTGCGGTGACCGAACCGCGCAGACGCATACCAAACTCACCAGCGCTGTTAGCCGCGTCGCCACCGATAATGGTTACGTTGGCAATGACACCGGCAGTCTCCGGGGTGTAGTCTTCGTCAGAAGAGTTAAGCTCGATACCGCGCGGGTCGTTAGAACCCACTGGTGTAGCACCAGCAGTTTGGTTCTTGATAATCAGTGCATACTGAATATTACCCTGATAACCCTCATCGAAATCTATATCGTCATCGTCATTATTAGTGAGTACAGCATATTTAACATTGGCTGTACCGCCAAACCATTCAATACCGTCATCCTGATTACCATGAACCTGCACATATTCAATTTCGGTACCATAGCCGACACCCTGAAGGGTCAGGCCATTAATTTCATTGTTGGGACCAGCGATCAGACCACCCTCAGCGATACGCACATAGCGGATATGGCCGCTGTCATCAGCAGGCAAGTTACCACCGTATTCCTGAACAAAGTCACCGCCTTCACCGAGGATATTGCACCAGCTTTCGCCGTCGGCAAAACAGGCACCTGTTCCACCCTGACCATACTGTGGGGCGAAACCCTGGATTACAACACCGCCCCATTCGCCCATGCCATCGTAATTTTCATCTGCAAGGCTGCTAAAGGTGATTGGCTGTGCAGCTGTACCTACGGCTTCCAGCTTGGAACCACGAGTTACCAAAAGTACACCGTCAGCAGCGCCGCGAACATCGGTACCTGGTTCAATTGTCAGAGTTACACCCTGGCTAACAATTAGATCCATCTCTGCCTGAGAAGAAATCTCTTTATTGCCTGAACCGACCTGAACTACACCACTCAAAACATACTGGGTTCCTGAGGCCATGCTGTAGTCAGTATTAATGGTTCCTGTTACCACAGCCTGTGAACAGTCATCATTGAAGCTCACAAAGCTAGCTTCTGTAACCGCAGCACAGAGGCCGGTGACAGCATCTGTTGTATCAGTTACAGGAGCTGCAGTGTTGTTAGTGACATCTCCTGCAATTGTTACTGTGATATCTCCAGCGCTCTCGCTATCGCCGCACCCGGTTAGGGTTAGCGACGTGAGCAGACCAGCTGCTAAAAGTTTTGTCTTCATTTTTATGGTCCTATTTCAATGGATTTAAATTATGGAACTACTTTGGGTTCTCAAACTATTTACTGATGTCTAACAGGCGTCACAGCTGATAGGTCAGCGACATACTTAAAGATGTGCCTACCTCATAAAGCTCGATCGTCCGATTATTCTGGGTGTAAGAAACTGCCTCATTGGTGAGGTTTTTAACTTTGACTTTTAATGTCCATCCCTCGGCGAGAATATTCTCGTAATTCAAGTCAACCAGGGTTCTCCCTGATTCAACAACAGGACCCAGTGCCGCACCGCGCGCCACTCGATAGATTCTGTCGTCGAAGTGATTTACCAGTAGGGTTAGCTTCTGATCTGTGGGGTAATGGTCATAGCCGATCTGTAAATTGGCCAGGTATTCGGATTGCCCCTGCAATGGACGACCATCAGAACCAGCACCCTCCAGCTGCAGCGACTTGGCTGCAAGCGCTACTGAGGAATCAATGTAGGAAAAGTTACCGTTCAAGAATACACGGGAATCTTCGCTGTCGATCAGAGTGGTATTGAAGTCCAGCTCGATGCCATCTAAAACGGCAGAGCGCTGGTTTCTAAAGGTAATGCCGGCGGCAGCTGAACCAGATGCATCTGGAATAGCTCGCTCTACGGGATTGTCAATTTCCTTTCTAAAGAGGGCCAAAGATGCGCGGTTATCAGTACCAAAATAATACTCAACGCGCAGATCTATATTATCAATTTCAGAAACCTTTAGATCTGGGGTGCCGAAGATAGGGTCATCGGTCTGAGGGTCATAAGACTGAGATTCAGAACGCTCAATTAGGCCGGGGTATGAAACTGTTTGACTAAACCCAAAACGAACCTGGTACTCCTCCATTGCCCGCCAGGTGATATTGGCAGCAGGATAAATACCATCAGTCTCGAGATTACCAGTGTTACCGCTATTGTTGGGGTAGCCTATATTTTGGCTAAACTCTTCGTATCTGGCGCCAATCTCAATATTCCAGTCTTCGCCAAATTCATTATCAAGCATCATATAAAATGCCGTGACTTCTTCATCAGAAATATAAGAATCGGTCGAGGCTGTTGCTGGGCGCAGTCGAAATGCGTCCGCGGCAATATTGGGCACCGAGAGCAGAGCATCAATACCATTGGCGGTACTTAGACTTATCGGGTCGTCACCCAGGCGAACACCAAATCGGTACAGACCAACAGTTCTATCTTTGCTAGACAACAGGGTACCCAGCTTTAGAGTGCTGTAGTTAGCATCACCCCATTCGGATGAAATTTTGTAGTCCAGGCCAAAGTCTTTACTGGTTTCATTGAGGTCAGACCAACGGCGCTCAACAGAGGAAATGGCCAGCGCGTCATTGAGAGAGTAATACTGTCGACGGTCGGGCTCTAGACGGTCAGTTTCAGAATAACCAACGCGCCAGTCCAAAACACTGTCGTAACCAGCGGTCTGGAACTCTTTAAAGCCACTGAAGCTCTGAGAAAATAACTGCCGTTGCACATATTCTAGAACAGCTGAATCCAGAGCATTGTCCTCGACATTAATTGCCATGGTTTGACGAGTCACATCATCGGTAGAGCGCAGCAGAGTGGTCTTGGACAGCACTTCACCAGAGTCAAACTCATAGCCCACAACACCGTATCCCGACACTGAAACAGTATCTTTGGTGCGATTGTAGATACCATTTAAATCACTGGGGTTGGATAGCTGTGCGTCACCACGGTAGCCAGTGCTTCGATCATAAGAGCCAGAGAAATAGTAACCCAGTTCACCATTGCCGTATTCAAAGCGATCTCCGAAATCAGCATCAAAACCCATATCTGGATCGGCGGTTTCATCATTGATGTCGTAGTCAGGCTTAAAGGTTAGGAAGTAGGCCATAGCCACCGCCGGATGAGTACAGATATCGGCCAGGCTTGGATCGCAGATAGTCAGGCTTCTGGCGCCATTAGTGGCTTGTAAAACACCAGAATGAACATTGCGCAAACCATTGTCGTAACCCAGCCACTCTCTATTACTGTTGCGATACTCTTGAATCTCGCCACCCGTAAACTCTGTATTCATACCCATTGATACAGATAGGGAGCCTGCACGCTCGTCGGGCAGCCCTTTGGTGTTTACTGCAATAGAGCCTCCGGTAGTAGAAGCCAGTTGATCGGCAGAGAATGACTTTTGAACTTCGATAGTCTCAACAATATTAGAAGGGAACAGATCTAGCTGAACATCCCTGCGCATTGGATCGGTACTGGGCATAAGAATGCCATTGAAGTTGGTGGCAATATATCGACCGTCAAGACCTCGCACATTGGCATATTTGCCGTCGGAGACACTGAGGCCCGCAATCCGGCCTATGGCTACAGCCACATCACTATCGCCAAAGCGCGCCAGCTGATCAGCATCCATGGCACTGACAATGGTCGTGGCGTAGCGCTCAATATTTTCCGTTCCCCTGGTTGGGTTGAAAACACCTAGGGTAACTACCTCTTCAAAAGTAGGCGCGGGAATAATCGCCATCATGTCAGAGGCAGGACGTTTCTTAATCAGCTTAAAGCCAGCGTAAACACCCAGGTCAGCGAAGACTCGAACTGAACTTGGGGCTGGCACTCTATAGTTTTCTTCAGTCACACTCACACTGTGTAACCCGCGAGGAACTTCTAGGGTGTAGACGCCCTCTTCATTGGTGAAGACTGTCAACTGAAGATCAGATACTTCTACTGCAGCGCCCTCAATAGGCACGCCCGATGGAGAGGTGACCACGCCTGCAATAAACCCAGTAGCTTCAATGCCAGCCTTAAAGATTTGCTTTTTAACCACTGGCTCAACTTCTGGGTTTCTGCTGAAGACTGCCGATACTTCAACTTCGCCACCCTCTGGTACTTCGAAACTAACGGGAATGGCAACATCGTCGTCGATCAGGTACAGCTTGTGTGGGCCGGGTGAAATGGAAGCCTGCACCAGACCTTTACCATCAGTCACACCAACAATCTCACCATCTACGGCCACTTTGATATGCCTGAGGGGCGCATCTTCGAGGAATACCAGCACAAAGGCTTCCTCCGCCGAAGCGACTGGCGCTAAAAGCGAAATCGCCAATACTAATAATCGAACCCACTTATTGGACATCTTTAACCCTTCCTCGAGTCTCTAAACGAAAAAAGCCAACACAGGCTGGCACCAAGATCTGTCTGAAGATCTTCAACAAGGAAAAATTAACAGGCTAAAATTACGCTGGTATGAATTATTTATGACGGTAATATGACAGAGAATACTGATCTCCGGACAAGCGGTTATCAGGTATAAAAAAAGGAGGCCAGAGCCTCCTTTTTTTATATTGTGAGCAACGAATAATCACTACTGATGACGAATATCTTTTCCTTTTACAACAAAGACAATCTGCTCACAGAGATTTTTCGCATGGTCGCCAATTCGCTCAAGGGAGCGAATAACCCACAGCACATTGATCACTCGGCTTATGCTTCTCGGGTCTTCCATCATATAGGTGACTAGCTCGCGCAACGCGGTTTTATATTCCAGATCGACCTGCTTGTCTTCTTCCAGAGTACGCATCGCTGCATCCACATCAAAGCGGGCAAAGGCATCCAGCGCATTGGCCAGCATGCGAGTCACTGAAGCACCCATATGGCGCACCTCAGTATAGCCCTCGACGGAGCCACTCTGCTCTGCAAGAATAATAGCGTGATTGGCTATTTTTTTGGCTTCATCGCCAATGCGCTCCAGATCATTGATCGCTTTGGTCACCATCATCACCAGTCGCAAATCACTGGCAGCCGGTTGGCGGCGCGCGATAATCAAGATACAGGCTTCGTCTATATCCACTTCCATACTGTCGATACTCTGATCTCCAGAGATGACTTCCTCAGCCAATTTACTATCGGCATCGGTAACCGCTGTAACAGCATTCTGCAGCTGCTGTTCTACTTTACCGCCCATCTCCATTAGCCGAGTACGGATCTCTTCGAGCTCCTCGTCGAACTGCTTCATAATGTGATTTTCAAATGACATCTTCGCCATATTATTCTCCATTTAGCCTACGAATATAGGCTACTTTTAAAGTCTTAACCAAATCGTCCCGTAATATAAGCTTCCGTCAGCTGATGCTGTGGCATGGTAAATACCTGCTCCGTCGGGTTTACCTCAATGAGTTTGCCTAGGTGGAAATAAGCAGTGCGATCCGATACCCGTGCCGCCTGCTGCATGCTGTGAGTCACTATCGCAATGGTAAAATTCTCGCTGAGCTCTTCGATCAGCTCTTCAATTTTTGCCGTGGCAATGGGGTCTAGCGCTGAGCAGGGCTCATCCATCAAAATAACTTCCGGGCTAACGGCTATGGCTCTGGCAATGCAGAGTCGCTGCTGCTGACCACCAGATAACCCTGTGCCTGGCTGATGGAGGCGCTCTTTGACCTCTTCCCATAGGCTGGCCTTGCGCAGACTGTTTTCAACAATTTCATCCAGGTCAACCCGACTATCAGCCAAGCCATGAATCTTTGGACCATAGGCCACATTTTCATAAATTGACTTGGGGAAAGGATTGGGCTTTTGGAATACCATGCCCACCCGCGCTCTCAGCTCAACAACATCTAACTTTGACGAGTAGAGATTTTCATTGTCCATGCATATCTCACCCTCTACGCGACAGCCATCTACCGTATCATTCATACGGTTTAATGTGCGCAAAAAAGTTGACTTGCCACAGCCCGAAGGGCCGATCATAGCCATCACCTCATTTTTGGCGATATCTATACTGACATCGTGAATCGCTTGCTTGTCGCCGTAGAAGACATTGATATTGCGCATAGTCATTTTGGCGTTATCGCTAAAGCTTTTACCCACGGTCGCCTCATGGTCTGCCAGATCTAGGTTCTTGTCAGGCATGATCTCAGGTGCGACGGCCTTCCGAGTTTTGGCTACGGCTTTTTTTGCCCTGGGCTTAGGCTTTGCTTTGGCCTTGGGCGCTGCCTTGGCCTTGGGCGCTGCTTTGGCCTTTTTCGGCGCCGACTTAGAAGCTGACTTGGTAGGCTTGGCTGTATCTGCTGGACTCATAATTTATTCCTGTTTACCAACGGCGCTCAAGGCGCTTGCGCAGCCAAACGGCCGACGTATTCATAATAATTAAAAAGGTTAACAACACCATAATGGCCGCCGAGGTCTTTTCAATAAAGGCTCTCTCCGGGCTGTCGGCCCAGAGGAAGATCTGCACGGGCAGCACCGTGGCTGGGTCTGTAAAGCTGCTTGGAATATCCACAATAAAAGCAACCATACCAATCATCAGCAATGGCGCAGTTTCGCCCAGCGCCTGGGCCATACCAATAATGGCGCCGGTCAACATGCCTGGCATAGCTAGAGGCAGCACATGGTGCAACACCACCTGGTACTTGGAAGCGCCCATTCCCAGTGCCGCCTCGCGGATGGAAGGAGGCACAGACTTAATCGCAGCGCGACTGGTGATAATGATGGTGGGCAGCGTCATCAATGTCAGTACCAGACCACCGACAATGGGCACAGATCTGGGCACATGAAAGAAGTTAATAAAGATGGCCAGACCAAGCAGACCAAAAATAATCGAAGGCACCGCGGCCAGATTATTAATATTGACCTCAATAAAGTCGGTCCACTTATTTTTAGGCGCAAACTCCTCCAGGTAAATAGCCGCAGAGACACCTATAGGGAAAGACAGCATCAGAGTCAGCACCAGGGTCAGCAATGAACCCATGACCGCACCGCGAATACCAGCCTGCTCTGGCTCACGGGAATCTCCGCGAGTAAACAGATTGCTGTTGAGCTGCAGGTGAATTAGCTCCTGTTCGTGTAACTGTTCTATCCAGGCAACCTGTTTATCTGACAGACGCGCTGCATAGGCCTCGCCATCCAGCCAGGATTTGTAATAAGTGTCTATATCGTCATCAGCCAACAACCAGATGGACTCGGTTGTATTAAGTAGCTGTGGGTTGGCCAGCAGACGATCTTTTAAATCAAACCCGGCCCCATTGCTGAGCAGCCCGTATAGTCGGCGTTTATCCCTGCGCCCTGAGACATCGGTAAATTTTGTCCGCAGTGCAACCTTGGGCAGAGCGTCCCAGTTACCCATCACCAGCTGCTCTGGATCAGACAAATTCTCAATGCCAAGCAATTCCTGATCATAGCTGACATCCAGCTTTATGTAAGTCGCCTGAAATGCCCCATGTCCCTTGCCGATAATATCGGCAAATAAAATGGCAACTGCCGCCAGACCTATAAATATAGCCACACGGCCATACCATTTGAATCTGGCTTCAGCGCGATTGCGGCGAGTCAGGGAGCGCTTAATTTTGGATAAATTATCCGCTGACTTATTCATACTGTTCTCGATATTTCTTAACAATGTGCAGAGCAAAGATATTTAGCAATAGGGTGACAATAAACAACATCAAACCCAGAGCGAAGGCAGCCAGGGTTTTGGGGCTATCAAATTCCTGGTCGCCGGTTAACAGCGTCACTATCTGTACTGTCACGGTGGTCACTGAATCCAGAGGGTTGGCTGTTAGTTTGGCCGCCATACCAGCCGCCATCACCACGATCATGGTCTCGCCTATAGCTCTGGATACTGCCAGCATAATCCCGCCAACAATGCCCGGCAACGCAGCGGGAATAACCACCCGGCGCACAGTCTCTGAATGGGTGGCACCCATGGCCAGCGAGCCATCGCGCATCGATTGTGGCACGGCGGTAATCACATCATCAGCCAAGGATGAGATAAAGGGAATAATCATAATGCCCATCACGCCACCAGCGGCCAGCGCACTCTCGGAAGACACCGTCAACCCAAAGCTACTTCCCAGATCGCGCAGATAAGGAGCCACGGTCAAGGCGGCAAAAAAACCATAGACTACAGTTGGAATACCCGCCAGCACTTCGAGGGCCGGCTTGGCAACTGTGCGGATTCTCTTGCTGGCATACTCTGCCAAATAGATCGCAGACATCAGACCAATTGGCACTGCCACCACCATTGCCACTGCTGAGACCAGCAATGTGCCAACAAATAGTGGCACGGCGCCAAAGCTACCCGAGGAACCCACCTGATCTTCGCGGATAGCGGTCTGCGGGCTCCAATCCAACCCAAAGACAAAATCAGCCACAGGAACAGAGCGGAAAAACTGGATGGACTCAAAGAGGACCGAGAGCACTATGCCCAATGTGGTAAAAATAGCCAGACAGGCACAGGCCAACAGCAGGTTCTGCATGACTTTTTCAACTGCCGGGCGAGCTTGGAAGCCCGAGGCTACTCTGCTTAGGCCCAAAAACAGCCCGGCTGCTGATAACACCAGCGCCAGCGATGTCAGGGACCAGCGAGATATCTGACGCAGAGAAATCATATGATCAGCGGCAGCAATCAGCGAGCCACTCTGTCCAGTGCGCGGTAATACGCCATCGGCAAGATTGCCAATTTTATTTAACAGGAGGTTGTAACTAGCGGTATCTGAGGGCGCTATATCGGCGGCCACCGCGCCTATCACTATGCTGCTTATCACTGGCTCATCAAATATCATCCACAGAGCCAGCAGGATCAGTGATGGCAGCGCGCACCAGAACGCAGTGTGCATTCCATAGTACGAGGGCAGAGAATGGAGCTTGCGAATACCACCCAGAGGAGCGGCAATGGCGAGGGAGCGTCCGCGGCCCATATAAAAGGCCAGCGCGCCAAAACCAAGTAGCAATATCAGTATATTAGTCGCTTGCATAGAGCTTGCAGTGTCCTTTAGAAACGAAAAAGCCCGGCTCCTTGAGCCGGGCGGTACTCTGACAAATTAGCAGCATTATTTCAATGCTTCGTCACCTGTCATTGGTACTAAAGAGCGAGTATTTTTGGCCATGGCTTTGCGCTCTTCAAGGGGCAGTGGAATCATGCCTTTTTCAGCCAGATAGCCATCTTCGCCCCAGGCGCGCTCACTGGTGAACTCCTTTAGGTAGCCTTCAATACCTGGCACAACACCCACATGAGCTTTCTTGACATAGAAGTAAAGCGGGCGTGAGATCGGGTATGACTTATCGGCAATTGACTCAAAGGTTGGCTCAACAGATTCAATATTTGCACCCTGTACCTTATCGGCGTTCTGATCCAGGAAGCTGAAGCCGAAGATACCCAGTGCTGCCGGATTAGCCTGCAGCTTCTGTACAATCAGGTTATCATTTTCACCTGCTTCAATGTAAGCACCATCTTCGCGGATAGTGTGACACAGAGCCTTGTAAGCACTCTTGTCGGTTTTCTTCATCGCCTTTATCCAGGCAAACTTTTTACAGCCGCCTTCCAAGGCCAACTCAGCAAATGCATCGCGAGTACCAGAGGTCGGGGGAGGCCCCAGTACTTCGATTGCTGTATCTGGCAATGCTGAGTTGACCTGCTTCCAAGTCGTGTAAGGGTTGTCGATAAGCTCACCCTCTGCTGCACCTGGTACCTGAGCAGCCAGGGCCAAAAATATATCTTTGCGGCTCAGTTCGACAGGAGCTGATTCAACTGAGTTGGCAATAACAATGCCGTCATAGCCAACCTGAACTTCAATCACTTCCTTGACGCCGTTGGCCTGACATTTTTTAAACTCACTGCTCTTCATGCGCCTCGAAGAATTAGTGATATCCGGGTAATTGGTACCAACACCAGAGCAGAATAACTTCATGCCACCACCGGATCCGGTTGATTCGATTTTGGGTGTCAGTTGCCCACTGGCGCGACCATAGCGCTCAGCCACAACTGTTGAAAAGGGGTATACAGTTGAAGATCCTACCACCTCTATAGACTCGCGAGCCATAGAGGATGTTGCACTGATCGAAGCCATAGCAAAAACAATGGCTGGAATAAATTTAAGCTGGGTCATAACAACCTCCAAAGGCTGGCACATAGATGTGCTATTAATTGATTCAGTTTTAGAACGGCAACACTGTATTAAAGTTATATGACAGAAATATGACAATTAAGCCTGGGTAAATAAATTTTAGTAGCTTTGGAGCTGTCATATTAGTGTCATATTTCTTTCATATATTTATCATGTTGCTGTCATATTTCTGCAACCTGAACTGGGCCGTAGCCCAATAAATTAAACTTTTTGGGGATTGAACATGAACAAACTAGCACTTTCTGCTGCTGTAGCTGCCACTCTGGGGCTAGCGTCCAACAGCTTCGCGGACGGCCCGATCGATGGCACCATTTATGGCAAGATCAATGTCTCTGTGGTCAATACAGATCAAAATTCCTCTGATAAGTGGAAGCTTAATAGCAATGCATCGCGCCTGGGTGTTAAGGGTAAAACCAAGATCACCGATGGTCTGTACGCTGTGTATAAAGCAGAATTTGAAATGTGCGTCGACGATGGTGACTGCAAGGGCCAGACGTTTACACAGCGCAATATCATGGGCGGTATTAGAGGCAGCTTTGGTACAGTCTGGGCAGGCAAGCATGACTCACCCACCAAACTGGCACAGAAAAAGATCGATTTGTTTAATGACCTGGAAGGTGATATCAAGAATACCTTTGAAGGCGAAAACCGTGTTTCCAATATTATTGCTTACACCAGCCCCACGGTAAGTGGCTTCTCTGGCACTGTTGCAATGATCCCGGGAGAGGGCGCAGATGTTGATGGCGATGGTATTGATGACACTGGCCTGACGGATGGAATGTCCTACTCTCTAAGCTACAGTAAAGATAACCTCTATCTTGCACTGGCCAGCGATAAGGATGTAGATAGCCAGGATCTGGTGCGTATGGTTATGCAGTACAAAATGGACAATCTAAAACTGGGTGCCATGTACCAGCAGAACGAAGATAATCAGGGTACCAAGGATGAATCTGGATATTTTGTAAGCGCTGCTTACAAGATGAATAAGACTACATTAAAAGCCCAGTATGGCTTTATTGAAGATGATGTAGATGGTGATGAAGAGGAAACACTGTCTCTGGGTGCTGATTACAAGCTGAGCAAAAACACCAAGGCTTATATTTTCTACACAGATAATACAGACTCTGAGGTGGATTCAGCGGACGATGAGGACAGCTCATTTGGTGTCGGTATGGAACACAAGTTCTAAGCATTAGCCTGTGGATTTAGGTTAAGATTTAGTTCGGTACTACTAAAAAGGGCGCCTTGGCGCCCTTTTTTACAGGAGGTAATAATGATCAATTTCACAGAGGCAAAATGGTCTGGCTCTGTATTAACTGTCGCAATGTTGCTCTCAGGGGCTGCCAACAGTAGCTGTGACTTTGATGCTGATGATGCAGATGGGCCAGATTTTCTCGACAAAATTATTCAATGTGAGGAACAACAGGGCTCCCGCAATAAAAGCGCAGAGACCTCCAGAGCCAATAACTCAGCGCGGGTTACGAAGCTCTATGGTGATGGCTCACTCACCGCCTCAGGCATTATTGAGCGCCCCGTGGCTGCGGCTGGGACCCTGAGCCACCATGCCAACCAAAGCTTTGTGGCACGCCAGCCCTACTCTCTGCGGCCAGACGCTAAATTCGAAGAGTCGGTCACCATAGCTATCCAAAAATTACATCTCGAGATGGCCCATTATTGCGCTAAAGGCTGGGATATGCAGCGTCAATGGACAGAGGCCAATAGTCAGCAGCAGGGTGATTTTTTTCTACACTATCAGTTTCGCTGCTCTGGGACTTAACAGAAAGACAACAGTCTAGTCAGCTCCAACGGGGAAGCTACAGATAAACTCAGCGCCCTGCCCCAGGCGGCTATTGATCTGCAAATCGCCCCCACAGCTGGTCACTGCATGTTTAACTATGGCCAAACCCAGTCCACTGCCACCGGTGTCAGAGTTACGGCTGTTATCTCCACGATAGAAACGCTCGGTCAGCCTGGGTATTTCCAAAGGGTCTATGCCCACACCATCATCGGCAACAGCAATGCAGACTGCAGCATTGGGTTCAGTGACACGAATATTGATTGCTGCACCCTGAGGGTTGTGACGTACCGCGTTAAATACCAGATTACCCAGAGCACTGCGCAGGCTACTGGGCTCAACACTGAGGCTGACAGCCTCGCAGCAGTCTAGCTCGAGGCTGTGCCTGCCACCGCTGAGCTGCTCGGCTTCAAGCATAATCTCAGACAATAGATTAAATAGATTTGTTGACGGATAGCTCTGCTGAGCATCCGGCCCTCCATTGCCCTGATACTCGGCTCCCTCAAAACGGGACAACAAAATTAAATCATCGGCCAGTGACTGCATGCGATTGACCTGAGCTGCCATCTGTTCAAAGGCTCGGTCGACTGTGTCTGTGTTATTGGGCAGGTCCTGCAATGTCTCGATATAGCCACGTATGACCGTCAATGGGGTGCGCAACTCATGGGATATATTGCCGACAAACTCTTTGCGTACCGTCTCAAGATTATTTATGCGGGTTATATCAGCAATGACCAGTACAATCTCGTTATCGCCAAAATAGGATGCAGTAAATTGCAGCAGCCTACCCTCATAGCTGGAGGATGGCATCTGAATGCTGCCAACAAATTCAGGCTGATGGATATAGGCGACAAATTGCGGATCGCGAATTAAATTGATAATGGCGCTTCCTCTGTCGGAGGACCTTAAACCCAACAACTTCTTGGCCGAACTATTCCACCAGTCAAGGGTAAGGTCACTGCGCAGCACCAGAACACCCTCTTCCAAGGCCTCGGTAACCCGAGTGACCCGTTTGATGGTATGACGCATCTTTTCAAGAGCGCGACGATGACGACGACGCTGGCGATTGAGGGTGTCGCTGATTTCACCCCAGACACCGCCGGCATCCGGGGGAATACCCCGCATCCCTTTGTCGATCCAATCAAATAATTTGGAGATTATGCTGAAGGTCCAGAGCAGATAGCAGCCTGCACCTATAAGGATGATTTCAAGGGTATAGCCCAGACTCCAACCAAAGAACAGGGTAAATAGCCCGACCAGAACTATACGCCATATCTCTGTAGACATTCCTGGCCGCAATGGATTTGACCTCTTTAAAGTGCATAATCAACTGCACCCTATTATGCAGTCTGTATCTGGGTCGAGAAACGATACCCGGCTCCGCGCACAGTCTGCACATAGTTATCATGACCTGCAACCGAAATTGCTTTGCGCAAACGGCGAATATGCACATCCACCGTGCGCTCATCCAGATAGACATTGCCACCCCAGACATAGTCCAGAATCTGACCTCTGGAGTAGACTCGCTCCTGATGGGTGAGGAAGAATTGCAGCAGTCGATATTCTGTAGGCCCTAAATTGACCGGTTGACTACCAATATTGACACGGTGTCCGATAGGATCAAACACCATGTCCCCCACATAAATGGGATCTTTGAGCTCTTCCCGACCAATACGGCGCAGCACCGCCTTGACTCTGGAAATTAGCTCGCGGGGAGAAAAAGGCTTGGCGATATAGTCATCAGCGCCAGCATCCAGCCCAGATATTTTACTGTCCTCCTCCGCTTTGGCAGTCAGCATAATCACTGGGACCTTCTCTGTCAGCTCATCGCGCTTTAGACGTCGCAACAGCTCTAGACCAGTGGTGCCAGGCATCATCCAGTCTAGCAATACCAGGTCCGGATGACGGTCGATAATAATGGCATGAGCTTGCTGAGCATTCTCCGCTTGCAGCACATTGTAGTCCGCAGCCTCTAGGGCAATGCTGAGCATATCTCTGATTGCCGCTTCGTCATCGACCAGCAGGATCGTATGCTTGGGCATAATATTGATCTCTTCTTTCATCTGTATGCCTCCATTAAATGACTGCGATATGACATAAATATGACAGAAGCATTAGGCCAGTGCAGCTTTTGTTTGTCTATTCGATATTTACCGGCTGTTCACGCATAATGGCGGCTTTATTATCCACTGGACAAGTAGCATGACAATTAAAGACAACAGCGCCGTAAGCTTTCACTACACCCTTACCGATGACGATGGCCAGCAGCTAGACAGTTCTGTGGGCAAAGAGCCATTGGCCTACCTCCATGGAGCGGGCAATATTATCCCCGGCCTGGAGAATGCTCTGACCGGCAAAGCGGTGGGCGACGCTATGACTGTTGCTGTAGCCGCGGCCGAGGGCTATGGCGAGGTTCAGAAAGAGCTGATTCAAGATGTGCCGCGCAGTTCATTTCAGGGCATTGACGAAATCGAGGTTGGCATGCAGTTTGAGGCCCAGACAGGTCAGGGTGGACCAGTTCCTGTTACCGTCACTGCAGTAACAGATGAAATGATTACTGTAGATGGCAATCATCCTCTGGCGGGTAAAAACCTGAATTTCGACGTAACCATTGAAGCGGTTCGCGATGCGACCGAGGAAGAGTTAGAGCGTGGTCATGTCGATGGTGCTGGTGGTTAACATCACTAGGGACTGATCAGGAGTAGGTCCCCACAAAAAAAAGGCCACCTAAGGTGGCCTAATGGGGGAGAGTTCGGGGTCTTGGAGTTAGCCAAAGTGTAATAACCATGGATTAATCGAAGACGGGGAAAAGCTCGCTGAGTGCAATACAACAGCCAACACCAAAGCCAATGCCCGTGCTGGTATAGGTATCAGCCCCATAGGCAAAAATTCCGATGGATGCACCAAATAAAGTGCCCGTGGCAATAGTGGCGAGACTGGAAAATTTGAGTAGGTTCATGATTCCTTTCCTCTCTAGTCAACAGTTGAGTTCCCTGTTTTACAAAATGTCGCTACAGCTTGAGTGAAGGATTTATTTAACCCCTATCGCCCCTTCGATTCTCTCGATACTGTCGCAAATTGGCCGTTATCCAGTTCTCAAAAAAACCTCTTCCATGTAATACTAGGGTTTGCTCAGAACCATCTGGTGCGACATATTTCTGTAATCCAAGCCGGGTAATATGCGGTTTAGGTGGGAGAAGCGCGGAATCATATGACAGTAAAAGTAGGTATTAATGGCTTTGGCCGTATCGGTCGACTGGCACTGCGGGAGTCCTGGGGCGCCGCGGATTGGCAGGTTGTACATATTAACGAAACCGCTGGTGACGCCGCCAGTGCCGCTCATCTTTTGAAATTTGACTCGGTGCATGGCACCTGGGACAGAGATATAGAGGCGGACACCGAAGGTCATCAAATTGCCATCGATGGTCAGACTATTGGCTATTCTCAGTGCCAGTCTATTGATGAAACGCCCTGGGCAGCAGCTGGGGTAGACCTGATAGTAGAGTGCACAGGCACACTCAAAACCGAGGAGAAGCTTGCGCCCTTCTTTGACCAGGGAGTAAAAAAAGTCCTGGTGTCAGCGCCGATTAAAGGGCTACCCGAGGAGCGTGTTGTGAATGTGGTGATGGGAGTTAATGACCACAGATACCAGGGGCAAAAGATTGTCACAGCGGCATCCTGCACCACCAATTGCCTGGCCCCGGTCATCGATGTACTGCACAGCTGTTTTGGCATAGAGCACGGATCTATCACTACCATTCACGATATAACCAATACCCAGAGTATTCTCGATGAGTACCACTCTGATCTGCGCCGCGCCCGGGCCAGCAGCATGTCGCTGATTCCTACGAGCACGGGGTCGGCAACCGCCATTACCGAGATCTTCCCAGAGCTCAAGGGTAAATTAAACGGACTGGCTGTGCGCGTGCCCCTGGCTAATGCTTCGCTAACAGACTGTGTATTCGAGCTGCAGCAGCAGGTTAGCGCTGAGCAGGTAAACAGTGCACTGCAAACGGCGGCCCAGGGTCGACTTAAAGGTATTCTTGGCTTCGAGGACAGGCCATTAGTCTCAGTGGATTACACCAATGATCGGCGCTCTGGAATTGTCGATGGCCTCTCGACTATGGTGGTCAACAAGCGTCAGGTTAAGGTATTAATCTGGTATGACAACGAGATTGGCTATGTCAATCGTATGATGGAACTGGCGGGTAAGATCGCTCAGTCTATGTAGATACTCCTATCCCCATGTCACTGCGCTCGCCCCAGACCCAGTACCTTATCCTCACCCTGAGTTACTGGGCGTTTACCCTGACCGATGGCGCATTGCGTATGCTGGTGCTGCTGTTTTTCCATAATCTGGGTTACAGCCCTCTGGAAATAGCGACTCTGTTTTTGCTGTATGAATTTTTTGGTGTGGTGACCAATTTGTACGGCGGCTGGCTGGGATCAAAGGTCGGTTTAACCCTGACGATGCAGTTAGGCCTGGGATTACAGATTATTGCTCTGAGTATGCTGCTGGTTAATCCATCGCTGCTGACAGTAGTCTATGTGATGATTGCCCAGGCCATTTCGGGTATCGCCAAAGATTTAAACAAGATGGCCGCCAAGAGCAGCATCAAAAATCTGGTGTCAGACGCCGAGCAAGGCAAACTCTACCGCTGGGTGGCCATGCTAACGGGCTCTAAAAATGCGTTAAAAGGTCTGGGCTATTTTCTCGGAGGTGCACTGCTAGCTAGCCTGGGCTTTCAGGGGAGTATCGCCACCCTGTTAGGCCTGCTGTTAATCAGCCTGGTGGCGGGTGCCTGGCTGCTCGACTATCAACCGGGCCGCAACCGGCGCTCTTTCTCCCAGAGTTTCTCCACAAGCTCAGGCGTCAATCGACTGTCGGCAGCTCGGCTGTTTCTATTTTGTTCGCGAGATATCTGGTTTGTTGTGGCCCTTCCGGTGTTTTTACAGGCGCAACTAGGTTGGTCGCCAGTTCAGGTTGGTAGCCTGATGGCAGCCTGGATTATTTTTTATGGCGGCATACAGGCGCTGGCACCCAAGATTACCGGAAGACGCACCCCAAACGGGACAACATTGTTTTTCTGGGCTGCGGTACTCAGCCTATTGCCCTGTATTATCGCCTTTGGCCTGCACACTGGCGTTGAACCCAGCCAGGTACTGATCGCTGGTTTGCTGCTTTATGCCGGGGCTTTCGCTATCAATTCCAGTGTGCACTCCTACCTGATAGTGGCATTGGCTCAGCGGGAATCCACCTCTCTGGATGTGGGCTTTTACTATATGGCCAACGCTGGAGGACGACTGCTGGGCACTCTGCTGTCGGGGCTGGTCTATCAGCAGTACGGCTTGATCAGTTGTCTGCTGATATCGTCGCTACTTATTCTGGTCAGCGCCTGGCTGGCGCGCGGCCTGCAGCCACAATCTGTGTAGAGCTTTAATCACAGGTCTGTTAGGGTGTCGCCTGATTTTTATTCTTTGAAGGCGTAAGCGATTTTATCATGAGTACTGAAACTGAAAATGCAATGGACCCCAATGGGTTGTTCCGCGAAGAAAACTATACAGACCAAAAAATGGGCGCGATCCGCAAATTGATTCCCGTGTGTGCCGATGGCTCTGATGATCCCAGCCGACAGGTTAACTTTTTCGGTTCAGCTCAGGTAATGACCCCCATGGGTGCTATTCCCCTCAACTTTGCCCTCGACGGGACCACTATCGGCGAGGCAGCAGAAGACTTCGCCGGCAAAGCGGCCATTGCTGTGGAAGAAGCGGCAAAGGAGATGGAGCGAATGCGCCGCGAACAGGCTTCACAGATTGTGGTGCCTGGACAGGGTGGCCAGGGCGGCATGGGTGGTGGTGCCGGCAGCGGAATCATTACCTAAGCAAATAACTGCCCCTGTTACAGTAAATGATGGCCTAGCTGGTACCGAGCGGCGGGAATCACAGAGGTAGAAATGCTCACCACCTGCTGGCTCTGCCAGCAGCGTCGATTAAGCTGCATACACACCGACGAATCCTGATCTTCAAGTTCTAGATGCAGACGCTGCTCTGGACTGGCCGCCACAGCCATCAACTGATGGTCCACCGAACTGCTCGGCGCAAACCAGTCCAGGTAGGCATCTGGGCTTACTTTATTGAAGCTCTGTTTGGGCAGCGCTGGCACCAGCGAGGTGTTTACCCAGAGTTGCTGTAACAGCAACGGGCGATTGCGCTCCAGATGTAGCATGGTTAACTGGTAGACAGGCTGCTTTGAGTCTAACAGCATTAGCTCAGCCATCTGCCGGCTGGCGGCAATGGTGTCTATTGCCAGCAAACGGTTACTGTAATACCCCGCTTGCTGAGCTCGCTGGACCAGATCGACTACCTCAAAGCGAGCCACTGGCGACTCAGGCTTGGCAACAAAGGTCCCTGAGCCTGCTGTTCTCGATAGCAACCCCTGATCTGCCAGCTCTTGCAGTGCCCTGCGCGCTGTCATACGACTTACAGAAAACTGACTGGCCAGCTGATTCTCTGAGGGCGTTCTGTGGCCTAC
>JBMZST010000003.1:0-23313 GCA_049623265.1 Porticoccaceae bacterium | reverse complement strand
GACCCATCAGCGAATACACCACTGCCGACTACGATCTGCAGATGGATGTGAATATTCGCAGTGTGTTCTTCGGCTGCCGCAAGGCGCTGCCGGCTATGATTGCCAGCGGCGGTGGCTCTATTGTCAATATGTCATCGGTGGCCGGCCTGCGTGGGTTGCCCGGTGTCTCTGTCTATGGCATTGCCAAAGCTGGAGTGCAGAACCTGTCCAAGACCGTGGCTATGGAACATGCCGCTGACGGTATTCGCTGCAACTCAGTTCACCCCGGGCTGATCGATACCAATATTCAAAACGATGCCCGTCGCGATAATTATGAGGAGTTTGTCAAGATAGGTGAGAGTGTTCCCTGGGGGCGCATGGGTCTGCCTGAGGAAGTGGCCAACTGTGTGCTGTTTCTCGCCTCCGACGAAGCCAACTATGTGACTGGTACAGAATTGGTAGTGGATGGCGGTCTGATGGCAAAGTAAGACTCTGCCGGGCTGATAGACCTGTTATAGACCCCATTGATTGAACTGATAATAATAAAAAAGGTGCGCTATGGGCTCAAAATCTGAAACCTCTCGCTACGCCAAGGGTTTTGATCTACCCGTAAGGGGAGACAGCATTACCGCAGATCGCTATATCTCAACAGAGTTTATGGCGCGCGAGAACCAGTTCCTCTGGCCCAAAGTCTGGCACCTGGGTGGTATGGTCGCCGAGCTGGAGCAGGAGGGCGACTATGTGCGCCATAATCTGGGCGCAGAGTCTGTGGTTATGGTGCGCCAGGCTGATGCTAGTATCAAAGCTTTTTACAACACATGTCCTCACCGCGGTAATCGTCTCATACTCGGGGATATAGGGGGCAGCGACAAAATAACCTGTGGCTACCACGGCTGGCAGTTTTCCCCAGATGGCGTGCTGGTGAATGTACAGGATCCCGATGATTTCCCCGGCGGTGATCCCTGCGGCAAGGTAACCCTGACCGAAGTGCGCTGCGAAATTTGGGGACCCTTTATCTTCTACTGTATGGATGAAGATGCAAAGCCCCTACTGGAATGGTTAGAGCCATTGCCTGAACGGCTTAAGGACTATGGCTTGGATAACTGGATTCGGGTGATGTACCTGACTGCAGATGCGGATTTTAACTGGAAGATTATCCGCGACAACTTTAATGAGAGTTATCATTTGCCCACTATCCATCCGGAGCTCTCCACCTTTATCAATGATGGCCTGTCGGACACTCTATTTGAGATGTACGAGAGCGGGCACAATTCTATGTGGATGAAAGGCCATCAGGCCAGCACCAGAAATCCGGAATTTGAAACCGGCGAAGTGCCTGCGCCTTTGGATGATGTGGCTCGCGCCTGGGGTCTGGATCCCGCTGACTTCAACGGCCATACCGGCGATATTCGCCAGGCCATAATAGCAGCCAAGCGCCGAATGGGCCCGGAAATGGGCTACACCAATTACGAAAATATGAGCGACCAGCAGCTAGTGGACTATTTTCACTGCACCCTGTTCCCCAACCTAACTATCACCATGTCGCCAGAGCAGTGCCAGATTTTGCGCACCGAGCCCCACCCCACAGACCCGCAAAAATGTGTCTTTCACCATTGGGTGCTGGCGCCGCCGGTAGAGGGCATGAAGGAAGTGGAGACGCCCATTGGACCCATGCCCCTGGAGTGGGCTGAAAACCGCCACTCGGTGTATGGCGACGGCCAGTCAGTAGGCTTTGTGGCCGACCAGGACCTGAGTATTGGTACTAGTCAGCAGCAGGGCTTGAACTCCCGGGGTTTTAAGGGCTGTATCCTCAGTCATCAGGAAAAGCGGGTGCAGCGTTTCCACGAGCTGCTCAATGACTATGTGGCTATCCAGCCGGTAAATACAGAACAGCTAAGGTGAGCCCTATGACCAAAGTCTGGTGTGCAAGTGCAATACTCTGGTTTATGGCCAGCGCGGTTAGCGCCGGTGAAGAGGGTCCCGGCAGCGCCCTGTCCCAGCTTAAAGCTGATCATATTATGATCTCCACTGGCGACTACGCTGCCACCGTTGACTGGTATCAGCGGGTACTGGGTTTCGAAGTGGTCCGCGAGTGGGATGTCGATGGCTTTCCAGAGGTGGATGTGGGCTATATTGCGGCCAATGGATTTATGATCGAGGTGGTTGGTACCGATACCGCGTTCCAGACAGAGCAGGTGGCCCCGGATGTGTTTACTGCTATGTCCGACCGCGGCTATGTGCACATGGCCTTTAACACCGAGGATGTGGATGCGGTGGCCGCTGAGTTGATCCAACGGGGAGTGGAGCTGGAGTTGGCGCCCACAGATTTCCCCGCCGCTGGCGTTAGGCTGCTGTTTATTCGCGACAATAATGGCAACCTGATTGAGATTGTCTCTCCCCTCTCTGACGATCGGTGATCGCCATAAAATAGCCCGGGGCAGTGATCGCAGTCCCCGCAAAGTGATAGTGGACAATTCTGTCGATCCTATTAATGTAGGGCTACTCAATAAGAAAAAGGGACAGTTGCCTGGTATTCAGGGGGCAACGGAAGTCCCAGAGCTGAGGAAAATACCAATAATGCACAAGCTTTATCTCAATCTGATGCTGACTGCCGCTGCGGTTGGCTATGGGCTGGCAGCCAATGCCACTGAGCCTGAGACCGCGGTAGCGGCAAAGACTCTGTACTCGACCCCTGTCCGCGACAATATGACCAATCTCTACTGGGGAGATCTGCATCTGCATTCCCAGTTGTCTGCCGATGCCTATGTGTTTGAGACCAGGCTGACCAGTGATCAGGCGTTTCAGTTTGCCCGCGGTGCATCTGTGATTGCCGATAACGGTATGCCAGCGCGATTGCGGCGGCCACTGGACTTTCTTGCAGTCACGGACCATGCGGAGTATCTGGGTATCTACGCCCAGCTTGCAGTCAATGATCCGCGGCTAAAAGACTGGGCCATGGGCAGGGATTGGCAGGCCCTGATGAACCAGGGCGATATGACTAAGCTGGGTACGGCCTTTGCCGATGCCATTCAGAGCAGCGAGCCGGAATTTTTGACCCCGGATAGTCTGCGCCAGTCTATCTGGTCCGAGGCCTCGGCGGTGGCGGATAAATACAATGAGCCTGGCCTGTTTACGGCCTTTGTCGGCTATGAATGGACTTCCATGATTACGGGTGACAATTTACACCGGGTAGTGATCTACAAAGACGGGGCCGATGTGGTATCCCAGATGACGCCATTTTCAGCTCAACACAGCAATGATCCGGAAGATCTTTGGGACGCCTTGGCAGACTATGAAAAGCAAACCGGGGGCGAGGTTCTGGCGATTGCTCACAATGGCAATGTCAGCAATGGGCGCATGTTCTCGCCCAATAGAGTCAATGGGTTACCCCTGGATAAGGCCTATGCCAGCAAGCGCGCTCGCTGGGAGCCTATCTATGAAGCGACCCAGATTAAAGGAGATGGAGAGACCCATCCGCTGCTCTCTCCGACGGATGAATTTGCCGATTTTGAAACCTGGGATGAGGGAAATATCTCTCTCACCGCCGATAAAGAGCCAGAGATGCTGCAATATGAGTATGTGCGCTCAGCCCTGCGGGAAGGCTTGCGCCATGAGGCCAATCTGGGTGCCAATCCCTTTAAGTTCGGGGTGATTGGCAGCACCGACTCCCACACAGGTATGTCGACCAGCAACGAGGATAACTTTTTTGGCAAGTTTGCCCACGACGAGCCCGCTGTAGACCGCACCGACAAGCAGATGGCTAATCAGCTGCAGCAGATTTGGAAGCTGGTGTCCTCTGGTCTGGCCGCGGTGTGGGCGGAGGAGAACACCAGAGAGTCGATCTTTGACGCGATTAAGCGGCGCGAGGTCTATGGGACCTCTGGCACCCGGATCCAGTTGCGCTTTTTTGGCGGCTGGGACTTCAGCCCTGAGGATGTTATGCGCCCCGATTTTGCCACCCTGGGTTATCACAAAGGCGTGCCTATGGGGGGCGATCTGCGCGTCAGCCAGTCTGGCGCTGCCCCGAGTTTTATGGTGGCCGCGACCCGGGACCCAGATGGCGCCAATCTGGACCGTATTCAGATTATCAAAGGCTGGTTAGACGCCGATGGCGAAACCCATGAGCAGGTTTATGATGTGGCCCTGTCCGATGGGCGCAAAGCCAATTGGCTGGGCAAAATTGCCGCGGTAGGGGATACCGTGGATGTGGCCAACGCCACCTACAGCAATAGCATTGGCGACCCCGAGTTGAGCGCCGTGTGGACAGACCCAGATTTTGACCCCGAGCAGCGAGCGTTCTACTACGCCCGGGTTATTCAGATTCCAACACCGCGCTGGACAGCCTATGACCGCAAGTATTTCGGTGCGGTGATTGACCCCCAAGCGCCTGACAAAATTCAGGACCGCGCCTATTCTTCCCCTATTTGGTATACCCCATGACAGCGTTAATAAATAAAAAATGGACCCTGGCTTCACGACCGGAGACTGTGGTCGGCGAAGAGCATTTCAACCTCGAAACGGAAGCGGTGCGCGACCTGGTCGATGGCGAGTTTTTGGTTAAAAATCACTATCTCTCCTTTGAGCCCGCCCAGCGCGGCTGGCTAAATGATGTGCGCAGCTACCTGCCGCCAGTGGCTATTGGCGAGGTGATGCGTGCCGGTGCAGTGGGGGAGGTGATCGCCAGCAAACACAGTGAATTTGCCGTGGGTGATCATGTGCAGGGCACCTTTGGCTGGCAGGAGTATGCCATCAGTAATGATAGCGGCATGTATCCGGTCACCAAGATTGCTGCCGATACACCGATTTCCTACCCCCTGCATATCTATGGCTTAACTGGGTTGACCGCTTATTTTGGCTTTCTGGATATTGGCAAGCCCAAGGCAGGTGAGACGGTGCTGGTCTCTGGCGCCGCTGGTGCTACTGGGTCGACTGTGGGACAGATGGCCAAGATGCTGGGTTGCAAGGTGATAGGTATTGCCGGTGGTCAGGCTAAGTGTCAGTGGTTGGTGGATGAGCTGGGTTATGACGCGGTGATTGACTACAAGTCAGAGTCGGTGGGCGAGCGACTTGAGGCTCTGTGTAACAACAGCATCGATTTGTTTTTCGATAATGTGGGTGGTCCGATTCTGGATCATGCGCTGGTCAATATGGCCAACAATGGACGCATTGTGCTCTGTGGCGGTATCTCCAGTGGCTATCAGGTGAAAGAACTGCCTCCGGGGCCGAAAAATTATATGCAGCTGGTGATCCGCCGCTGCCAGATGGAGGGCTTTATTGTATTGGACTATGTGGAGCGCTACCCAGAGGCGCGCGCTCAGCTGATGCAATGGGTCGAGGAGGGCAAGATACTGGTGAAGGAGCATATTCTCGAGGGCATTGAGCAGTGTCCCTCAGCTCTGGCTGGGTTGTTTGCCGGTCAGAATTTTGGCAAGCAGCTGGTAAAAATTTAACCGCTGGCATGAATAAAAATCATAATAAAAACAGAGGAGTTTGAGGCTATGGCCGGTAGATTAGAAGGCAAAGTTATTGTAATTCTTGGTGCGTCCGACGAGCGCAGCATGGGCGCGGCAACTGCCCGTCACTGCCATGCGCAGGGTGCCAAGCTGGTACTGGCTGCTCGCCGGCTGGATAGGGTGCAGGTGATTGCCGATAGTTTGGGCGCAGTTGCCGTTGGCTGTGATATTACCGATGAGCAGCAGCTCGCCGGGCTGGCGGATGCAGCGGTGGCGACCTATGGCAAGCTGGACGGTGCAATTAATTTTGCCGGTGTTGAATCTTCATCGCCAATCGCCGATATCAGTCGCGATGTACTGCAGCAAAATTGCGATGTGCACCTGATCGGTACCGCGCTGTTTATCAAACATATGACCGCGCGCATGACGGAGGGCGGTTCGGTGGTAACCACCTCGTCCCAGACCGCACAGCTGGCCCCTCCAGGGCTCGCAGCCTATGGCGGCACCAAGGCTGGTGCAGACCATATAGTGCGTATTGCTGCGGTGGAGTACGGGGCGCAGAATATACGGGTGAATTCCCTGGCTCCGGGGTTTACTCCCAGTGCTATGACCGAGGGATTTTTGGCGATACCCACTATTGAGCAGGCATTTATCAAGGAGATTCCCATGGGTAAGCTGCCCTCGACGGAGGACATGGCCAATGCGGCAGTTTGGTTGCTGTCTGACGAGTGCTTTATGACTGGCAGAATACTGGATATCTCCGGTGGCCAGACATTGCGTCGGATTCCCAGCCCCGCAGAGATGGGCTTTTAAGTCTAGCCTGAGGCTAGCCGAAAAACCGGGTCCCCTAGGGGGCTCGGTTTTTTTATGTCTATGGCACCGCCTTTTGCTGGGACAATGTCTGGGGGTAACCAATGGGGGATAATAAAAAGGGCGGCTGAACCAGGTCCAGCCGCCCTCGGGGGGCTTGCTTAGTTGTTGAGCCTAGAACTCGTATCCTACGGATACGCCCATCTGGCGACGGGGAACCAGTTCCGCCCAGGCAAAGGCGCCGGCATCGTAACGACGGCCGACTCTGTTACCCTCTTCAAGAACATCTGTTCCGTAGAGACGCAGCTTAAGGGTTCCAGTGCCCATATCTCGGACATAGGTGGCAGAGATATCCAGGGTTTCAAAGCTATCAATAGTGACCTCTGGCCCTGTGACAGGGTTGTAGGTAGACCAGTCAGCCTGAGTCTCTACATCACCTTTGTGGCTGAAGCCAACATTAACCGTGAGTAAGCCGCCCGCTCTCTCGGCGGTGTGCTCGGCACCCACATAGGCAGTCATCTCAGGTGCATACAAGAGGCGGGCCTTGTTGGAGATATCCACGCCATTGTAGTCATACTTGTCGTATTCACCGTCAAAGGTACCCAGAGAGGCTCGCAAGGTCAGTGAGTCGGTGGCCATTAACATGGCTTCGAACTCAATACCGTCCATGGATACCTCACCGGCATTTCGAACAAAGGAACAGGTCACACTGCCAGCCTCGTTCTGCTCTTTATCACAGAAAGCGTCTGATGCAGGTACGATTACTGTGGTCTGCTTGTCAGTGTACTCCGCATTGAAGTAGGTGATATTGATCTGCGAGTTGTCGGTTGGATTGCTGCGCATACCCAGCTCAATACTCTTTACTTCCTCTGACTGGAAGGGCTCGTTCTCCAGCGGCGTAATACCACGGTTAAAGAAGCCGCCACTGCGATAGCCTGTTGAGTAGGACGCATAGACCATACCAGTCTCTATCTCCCGCTGCAGTACTGCCCGGAAAGACACATTATCGTCTTCAAAGGTTGGGTTGGCAGCGTTAAGAAGATCGGCTGCGGCGTAACTGTTGGCCAGTCGTGCTGCATTACCCACAACCATGGGGTAGGAGCGAGTATCCAGCTCTTTTTCTTCCTCAGTGTAGCGGGCGCCAAAGGTAAACGACCAATCTTCATTGAGCTGATAGCTCATTTCACCAAAGAACGCCATGCTATCCAGATAGTGCAGGGCAGTAAAGTTCTGGATTGGGCCAGAGGTAATATAAGAGTCCGCTTCCAGAGAGTAGATACCAGCAACGAAGTTCATGGGCCCATCAAAGTCAGAAATAAACTGAATCTCGTGAGAGGTCTGTTTGAAGTCCTGGTCTCTGTCTACGGGGAAGAAGACACCGTTGATGCCCCAGGAGGCTTCGCGAACAGTCTCGGTGTAGTCCATGATGCCCATAATGTACTTGATCTGATAGGTATCAGTGTCATGGGTGATCTTCAGCGTGGTATTTTCACCCTCAAGATAGGCGGTCAGGGGTAGCAGCTGCGGCGAGGTTCTCCAGTCGTCAGCCTCTGAGGCGACGGCACCGGCGCCCAGTGGGCTTGCGCTAACAAAGACATTGTCTGGCGCTGTGGTGTTGTGATCGTAGTCGTCAAAGGTGATTACCGCGGAAGTACTGTCGGTAAAGTTGTACTTGACGGAGACGCTCATGGTTTCCGTGTCTTTAAATGGACGGCGATCTTGCAGCGTGGTGTTGTAAACATGGGAGTCTGACTCAGTGTTCTTGAAAGACAGCTTGATACCGCCTTTGTCGGAAAGCGGCATATTAATCACGCCTTTGACGTCAGACAGGTTTTCATCACCGGCTACAGCCTCCAGCTTCATGCCAAACTCACCCGTTGGCTCGGTTCTCTGCACGTTGATAACGCCGCCAATGGTATTTCGGCCAAATAGCGTTCCCTGGGGACCCCGGAGTACTTCGACCGATTCCACATCGAACAGATCGAATACGCCGCCAGAATTACTGGCCAGGAATACGCCATCGATGGCAACACCTACAGTGGGCTCAATGGATTTTTCAATATCGTCGTAGCTCATGCCGCGGATGGAAGCACTCAGTGACTCTGAGCCAATAGCGGTTTCGTGAAGCTCCACGTTGGGGACCAATTTGCCCAGTTCCAGAGAGCTAGTAATAGAGCCGCGCTCTAACTGACCGGGGCTGATAGCAGATACTGCAACTGGCACATCTTGGATAGATTCTTGACGCTTTCGCGCGGTAACCACGATCTCTTCCAGGCCAGCTGATTCCTCTTGGGCGATCACGCCGGTGGAGGCCAGTGGAATGGTGCATATGGATATTAGCGCGGGAAGTAACTGTTTTTTATAGGTTTTTTTGTAGTTCATTATGTTAGACCCTCAGGATATTTTTATATTTTTCTGGCATCTAAAGGCGGTTAAAACCCGTTCTCTAAATGCTCTCCCCCTCAATCAAACAAAAAACAAGCGAGTTGGCTTTTTTATTTGCTCGGCTGGCAATATAGCGCTAGTTTTTACAAAGTTCAACCTATTTCAGGGTCAAAAAATAACCTCTTGGTATCCTTCAATTGGAAGCCATTACCCGTGCAAAAAGGCCCTTATTTCAGCCCGGCAGTCAACTGGCCTGTGTTCTGGATTTTGGTCTATGGACGCTGGTCCATTGCCCGTGGCATTTTGTTCCGGTGAGAAAAAGAGCGTTGCAATCGTTTGTTATTGACCCTAAACTAAAAAACAAGACTGTTTGTTTATGTTAAAGCGGTTTAATTCTCAACTGAGATGATCTGCGGCCAATAACCTGTGCTGCGAAAGGGCCTGAGCCTGCTCTGGCAGAGGAATTTTTCCCGCTGTAGAGCGGAAGATCTCTGTGTTTGCGGATTAGGGTGCCACCATAAAAAACCAATAATAAGGAGTGATCACTATGGATCTGCAGTTAAACAATAAATCAGTTTTGATTACCGGCTCTTCCAAAGGTATTGGCTTTGCCCTGGCAAAGACTCTGGCTGCGGAGGGTTGCAATATAGGCGTCTGTGCGCGCAATGCCGATCAGGTAGCTGCCGCAGTGAAGACTATTGAGGCCATGGGCGTTAAGGCTCATGGGGAGGTAGTTGATGTCACGGACTCGGCATCACTTGAGGCCTGGGTCGGCAACTGCGCCGACGCTCTGGGTGGTGTCGATGGTTTTGTCGCCAATGTCAGTGCCGGTGGTGCAGATCCCGCTGAGTCCGGATGGCGCAGCAATTTTGAGGCCGATGTATTGGCCAGCTGGAAAGCGGTCAATGCGGTGGTCCCCCATCTGGAAAAGTCTGACTGCGGCTCCATTGTCAGCATAGGCTCTACGGCCTCACTGGAAGCCTTTGCTGGTGCCGTACCCTACGGCGCCATGAAAGCGGCGCTGCTCAACTACTTTGGCAACCTGGCCCAGGATTTAGCGCCCAAAGGTATCAGGGTGAACACAGTCAGCCCCGGCCCAATCTTTATCGATGGCGGTGCCTGGGATCAGATTAAAACCGCCATGCCTGAGGTCTATGAGTCTACTGTGGCCATGATCCCGGCGGGCCGCATGGGTACTGCTGAGGAAGTCTGTGTGCAGGTGGCTCTGTTGTTGAGCCCCTTGTCAGCCTACACCTCTGGCACCAATGTGGTGATCGATGGTGGCTTTACCAAGAGAGTGCAATTTTAATCGCTATTCGCTCAACTTAATAAACATAATAAAAAAAGGTGAATCCTGTGATAGAGAAATTATTTTCCGTAGAGGGCCGAGTGGCCATGGTCAGTGGTGCGTCCAGTGGTCTCGGCGAGCACATTGCTGAGTTGCTTGCGGATAATGGTGTGGCCGTGGTCTGTGCTGCACGGAGAATGGATCTTTTAGAGAAGCTGGCTGAGCGGATTAAGTCCAAGGGCGGCAAAGCCTTGCCCGTGGCGATGGACGTGACCGACAGAGCTTCGGTGAAAGCGGGCTTTGATCTCGCGGAAAAGACTTTTGGCACTCCGGATATTATTTTTAGTAATGCCGGTGCCACGGGCCGACAGCCGTTTGTCGAGATGGAGGAGGACAACTGGGACCATGTGCTCAATGTCAATGTGAAGGGCGTGTTTAACCTGGGTCAGGAAGGAGCACAGCGTATGGTAGCCGCTGGTATTGGTGGCAATATTATTAATATTTCGTCTATCTGTGCCGTGTCCTCGTTTAAAGGTTTGACTCACTACAGTGCTTCCAAGGGTGCGGTCAACCAGTTGACTGCAGTGATGGGGCACGAACTGGCCGAGCATGGTATTCGCGTTAATGCGCTGGCGCCGGGTTTTCTGCATACAGATCTGGTGGCGGACTATTACGAGACGCCTGAGGGCAAGGCTGATCTGGCTAATCTGCCTCTGGGGCGAGCTGGGCGCCTGGAAGAGCTGGATGGCACCCTCCTGTTGCTAGCCAGTAATGCGGCAAGCTATATGGCTGGCTCTGTGGTCACCGCAGACGCTGCCCATTCTGTCCGATTGGGATAAAGCCTGTTGGAGGCTGGGATGAGCACTGAATCACAGCTTGACCAAGTGCCTGATCATGTGCCACAGCATCTGGTTCGGGACTTCAATATGTACGCGCCTCCCGGCATCGACAAGGATTTCCATCAGGCCTGGGCTAACCTATTGGCTGAAGACGATGCCTGCCCATTGGTCTGGACTCAGGCCAATGAGGGGCATTGGCTACCGACCCGGTCAGGGATTATTGAAGAGGTGCTGACCGATTACCGTAGATTTTCCAGCCGCAGTATTATTCTGCCCAAGAGTCACAGCGCTGACCATGGCTTGCTGCCTACCACCATTGACCCTCCGGAACATCATTTCTACCGCAAGACATTAAACCAGAGTATGGCGCCCGCGGCAGTTAATGCAATGGGCGATGATATCCGCGCCATTGTAACCAGTCTTATCGATGACTTTGCGGATAAGGGGAAATGTAATTTTACCCGCGACTTTGCTGATATTTTGCCTATTCGTGTTTTTCTATCGATGATGGACTTGCCGGAGGAAGATATCCCCCAGACCAAGTACTGGACCGACCAGCTGATTAGACCAGATGGCAGCATGACCTTTGCTGAGGCACTGCAAAATCTCAAGGATTACATTGCTCCCTACGTGGACGCGCGGATGGGCACTGATGGCGAAGATATGCTAAGCCGTATGATTAATACAGTAACCAATGGGCGTCACCTGACTCGTGACGAGGCGATTAAGTTATCTATTCAGGTTTTTATTGCTGGTGTGGACACGGTGGTTAATCTGCTGGGTTTTGTGTTTCTGTTTTTGGCTCGCAATCCAGCCCATCGCCAGCAAATCGTCTCAGGACAAACCAGTGTCACTGATGCAGTAGAGGAGATTTTGCGGCGGTTCCCACTGGTTACCGTAGCCAGAGAGGTGACCGAGGATATGGAGTTTCACGGTGTGCAATTAAAGGCCGGTGATATGATCGCCGCACCAACACCATTGGCTGGTATGGACAATAGCTTTACCGCGAATGCGGTGGACGTGGAATTCGGTCGCAAGCAGGGTCACAGCCTCACCTTTGGTCGCGGCGCTCACACCTGCCCAGGTAAAAACCTTGCGCGTGTTGAGCTGCGCATTGCCATAGAAGAATGGTTGCGGCGTGTACCGGATTTTTCTGTGGACAACAATGCAGAGATAAGCTTCAGTAGCGGCATTGTTGGTGTGGTTAATCAGTTAAATCTGCGCTGGTAGTCTGTTTCTAGCGAGTACAAAAAAGGGACAGTGAACTGTCCCTTTTTTATCGCATTTTTTCCTTACTCGCTTGCAGACCGCGCCTTGGCCAGCGCATCAGCAGTGGCCTTGTCAAAAGGTTCTATAGCCCATTGTATACCTCGGCGCAGCAGCTCATAGAAAACGGGTAGCTCCCATGAACCCCGGTCCTTGCTGGGCCAGTAATCCAGTAATGGCTGCATATCATGGTGATGGCGGCAGTGACCCAGGGTGAGATAGAGCACCTGGCCCTCGCCCACAGTATGGGTATAAAACACCGGATGGCGAGCATGCTCCCAGTCGTCTTCCTCAAAGCCCTCTGCCTTGCCACCATATTCTGTGTCCAGTATCACGTGAAGGTCGCCGTAGGTCTTCATCAGGTAGAGCTCATCCTCTGACTCAAAGGGTTCTATTCCCTTTGCCAGCGGGTGGTCTGGATCAGCGACAGAGACTGTGTAAGGTGCGATAGGTGGATGTGAGCGAAACATAGAACCCAGGGTCTCTACAAATAAGGGCGCCCAGTCCGGGGTGCCATAGACACCGCTAGACATCAGCCGAATAATCGAATTGGTACCATGTAATGCATACCAGCGACCGCCGCGCTCTACCCAGGCTTTGAGTGCCTCTTGGGCTTTTAAAGAAGGCACAACATTGCAAGTGTAGCTGACAATAAAGTCGGCTTCTTCTAGGGCCTCAAGATTCTCATAGTCCTCAAACACCCGCACGCGAAAGCGCTCGTCCTCTGCCAGCAGTTTGAGTAATTCTAGGCGGGCATAGTCTATGTCATGCCATACTCCTCCGGCGATAAGTAAGCAGTTAATTCGGCCTGCGCGGTTGTCGTGGATGCTCATAAGTAGGTCCTTTGTTTTTATGGGTTATAGGCTGGGCTTGGGTGCGCTGGGATCATTGGCCAAATACCAGTCAACCCATTTATGGAATAGCTGGTTGCCTGCTTCATTGCGGCCAAAGGTCACATTGGCGTGGGCATTGGCCTCCAGGCCTTTTTGAATCGCCAAGCCTACCTGGTAGTCTTCAACATCCACAACTTCTTGGAAGAAGTCCATCATGCCTTGTAGTTCGGTGTCTTCGGCGTCCGGTTTGGTCGGATGGATAAAGTTGATATAGGTGGTGTTTTGATTGGGTAGTGGGCCGGGAATAATCTGGCTGACCAATGTAATTTCCGGCGCGACAAACAATGAAATATTAGGGAACAATGTGCGTATCCAATCATAGCCATTGTTCTCATGCTTGTGGTAATCCTCTGGCGCCACATCGGCCAGGTTTTCCTTGATGGCCAGATGAGGGAAGCAGATCAACGTATGGGGGCCGTAGGCATCAAACTGCATCACATTGGAATGGGTGCGCTGGGCGATGGTTTCCGGATGGGCTGCAGCGAAGTGGTAGCCTTCAAGGTAGCCGTCATAGGCGACTTTCCAGTTAGCGCCATCGATCTTGCGCTGGCCGCAGAAATGCCAGTTTTCCAAACCCAGACGACCTATATCTTCCATAACGCCACCCAGGAAATCATCGAAATCGACCTCCTCTTCACCGGGCTCGAGTACCGTAAAGATCATGCCGCCGCGCTCATAGACGGGAAGCTGTGTTAGCCCGTTGGTTTGTTTATCAAAATCACCAAACTTTTCATGGTCAGCAACACCGCGCAGCACGCCGTCATTGCTGTACATCCAGCCATGATAGGGGCAGGTAAATCGTGATCTATTACCGCAGGGTTCGGTGGCCACAGTCATGGCTCGATGAGAGCAGACATTGAGCATAACCCGAGCTGTACCGTCTTTTAGGCGGGTGATCAGCAGAGGTTTATCCAGAAATTGAAAAGTTTTGTAATCGCCCGGATTGGGAAGCTCCTGAGTCAGTGCCACAAATACCGGCACCTTTTTAAAGATCAGGTCCATTTCCTGCTGCCAGATACCGGGGTCTGTATAGTTTTTCGAGGGTACAGATAAGGTGCTCTCTGCCTGATCTGTGGTGCCATTGTCTACATCATCAATAATGCGCGCGACAATGCGGTTGTAGTTTTCTGCAATGGTCATGCTGGAGATTCCTCAACTGATGGGATGTTAGCGCTGCGGCACCTCTAGGGGGCCGGCGGCGGAGACATCGAACTTAATAACATTCATATCGGTTACCTGGAGGTTGTCACAAATGGCCAGAAATTCGAGGGTATGAGGTGCACCCAGATGGGCCATTAGGTCGCTTTCCTCCTGCCATTGCTCGGTGATCCACAGCACGTTGGAATGTTGAATATCCACTGCGAATGAATAGAGCAAACAGCCAGGCTCGGCATGGGTTGGTTCTATAAGTTTTTGGGCGGCTGCGATATAGGCTTCAATATCATCTGGTGCTACTTCAATACGTGCTGAGATGGCTAGCATGGTTGTTCTCCCGAATAGTCTGATTGGATAGCGGCAATCGCAAGCGCAATGGCTGGGTTAAAGGCGCGGGTAAAGGGCGGTTTTAACATGCTGATAGGCTCGCTAATAATTATTGTTATGGTTAAGTGAGCGGCTCCTGAGTCTAGGCTCAGTCGTTGAGACCAATATCTCCTGTTCCATGCAATGTTGTCAATGTCCTATGGGCTATGCGCCAGCCCTCGGCGGTGCGCACTAGCTTGTCGCTGTACTCGCCATAGACGGTAAAGATTTGGTTTTCGTAGTCCCCCATGCCCGCATGCATGGCCGACAGATAACAGGTGGCCGTGGCTTCGTCGCCCTGCACATCAATATCGTAATTTCCCAGTAGATGCTGAGTGACCGCACATCGAGTAAGGAAGGCCTCGATCACGTCACTGATTGCCTGACGGCCTTCAAACACCCCAATGTCTTTAAAGTTAGCTACTGCATCCTCTATAAAGACCTGCTCCAGATTTGACCACTGATGTTTGTCGATGGAATAGGCATAGAGATTCAGTACTCGCTGTATTTCTAGATGATCGGCAAAGTTCTGCGGGGTGGTGGCTGCCATTTCAGGGCTCCTTTTTATTCTAGTGGGTGCGGACTGGCATAGATCTGCAACTCTGCTGCCAGCGCTTGTCTGAGGGTCGCTCTTGTGGCGACTTTCAGAGGATTATAGTACTTGCGCACCCACAGTCAGTCAATAAAAACCATCAAACATGTTTGTTATTTACCTAGGGAATTACCTGAGGTACCATTCCATTAACAGGGGCGCTTTTTACATCGCCTAGACAATAATAATTACTTGTGGATTTAAGTCTATGTCACAGATGAATACTCGTGTGTTGCTGGCTCGCCGGCCTGCAGACCAGCTGGTAGCCGAAGATTTTGCGGTGGACACCCAGCCTCTTGGTTCGGTGGCCGAAGGCCAATTTATGATCAAAAATCGCTTTCTATCACTGGATGCCGGGTTTCGTCAGTGGATGAACGAGGGCTCTGACGACAACTATCTGGCTTCTATGCCGCTGGGAGAGCCTGTGCAGAGTATTATTATGGGCGAGATCGTCGAGTCTAAAAATGCCGATTACCCTGTGGGTAGCATTGTGATGGGCAGAACCGCCTGGGAGCAGTACAGCATTGTCGATGGCTCTGATCTGATGAGTATTCTTGAGCCAGACCCCGGTGTTGAGTTGCATGAATATCTCTGCAGCCTCGGCCCCTCGGGTATGACCGCCTACTTTGGGATTATGGATATTGGTCAGCCCAAGCAGGGTGACCTGTTTGTAATCAATGCCGCTGCTGGCGGGATTGGCTGTATTGCCGGGCAAATTGCCAAGGCTGAGGGTTGCACCACTGTGGGTATTGCCGGTGGCACTGACAAGTGCAACTGGTTAAAGCAGACCCTGGGTTACGATAAGACCATAGACTATAAGTCTGCCGAGCCCCTAGAGAACCAGCTGCAACAGGTGGCGCCCGAGGGTATGGATATCGTCTATGACAATGTCGGCGGTGCTATGCTGAGCACCATGTTAGGCCAGCTGGCGGAGAATGCTCGGATAATCCTCTGTGGCGCTGTATCGCAGTACGAGCGTGATGGTGGCCATGAAGCCGTCGGTAATATGTGGGAGCTGATCACCAAAAGAGCTCGAGCTGAGGGCTTTATGTTCTCCGACTATATCGACCGCTATCCAGAGGCTATGGATTATATTACCGGTATGCTGAAATCCGGGTCTTTGGTCAGTCCGGTGAATTGGTCCGATGGTATAGAGTCTACTGGCCAGGCATTTATCGATATGCTCGCCGGCAACAATCTCGGTAAGTGTCTGGTGAGGCTCTAACACCCAGTCAGAATCTTCAGCAGATTTCGAGGTGAAACCTCAGAGCCTTTCGTGCGGAGTACGGAGGGCTTTGTCGTCTACGCGATTGTATTTTTTTCGCGCAATCGGTAGTTTACTCAAAACAATAACGTCTAAATAAAAAGGGGATGAGACATTGCCATTAGAACCTGTCACCGCTGCAATTCTGGCTCAGAGAGCCGAGTCTGGGCTTCCGGAATATCACCAGCTGCCTGTAGCTGAGAGTCGTGCCATCTACACGGAAATCTCCTCGGTGCCGCCAACGGTCGAGGTGCACAGTGTTGAAGACCTGAGTATTGAGGGACCCAATGGCGATATACCTCTGCGAATTTACCGGCCCAGCGATCAGCCGGCCCCAGTGCATGTGCATCTCCATGGGGGTGGCTGGGTGATTGGTAATCTAGTGACCCATGATGCAGATTGTCGGGAAATCTGTGTAGCTTCTGGCTGTATTGTGATTGCGGTGGATTATCGCTTGGCACCGGAGCATCCGTTTCCCGCCGGGTTGGAAGACTGCTATGCCGTGGCCTGTTGGGCCTCGGCCCAGGGCGCTGAATTGGGCGCAAAATCCGGGCCTATCAGTATCGGCGGCGATTCTGCTGGGGCAAATCTGGCCACCGTTGTTGCCCTGTTGGCGCGGGATCGCGGTGGTCCGGAATTTGCGCTGCAGCTATTGCTCTATCCTATTACTGATCACAGTATGAGCACGGTATCCTATCGGGATAATGCCGAGGGCTACCTGTTGACAGAGACCATGATGCGCTGGTTTTGGAGCCATTACTGCGCTGACCCAGAGCAGCGCAAGAACCCGCTGGTAAGCCCTCTACTTGCTCCGGACCTGTCTGGGTTGCCACCGACCCTATTGCTGACGGCTGAGTTTGATCCCTTGAGGGACGAGGGTGAGGCCTATGGCGAGCGCTTGGCAGCTGCGGGTGTGGAGGTTGAAATGCGCCGCTATGATGGCCTGATTCATGCCTTTTTCTCTCTTGCGGGTTTTATTGAGGCGGCTCGCGAGTCGGTGGATCAGGTGGGCACCGCGCTGCGCAGGGCCCATGGTCTGGATGGTAAATAGCTTTGATGGTTTATGGTCTTGATGGCCAGTGGCTACCAATGCGGTTGGCATCCCTTGCTGCAGCAGTTGGGCACTAGAGCATAAAGAAGTCGCCCCTGGGTGTGCCAGTCTCATCGTAGACTGGTTCTGAATGATCGATGCGGTACTTGAGAATATCGGTGTCGAGAATCTCATAGTTATAGAGAATCGCCAGCATCTCACTGTAGTAGCGGCTGCCAAGATGGGCCTGCAAATGCTCTGAAGATTCCCAGTTTTCATGGACGTAGACTCGGCCGGGAACGGCCGGATCCAGGCTCCATACATAATGTCGGCACCCCGGTTGCAGGCGAGTCTCGGCCATTAAGTCTGCCGTTTCCGGAATCACTTTGGCGGCATCTTCGGGTTTAAAGTTAACCACGCCATTAATCAGTACAGTCATATTGAGTCCTGTCTTTATAGTGTTTTAACTGGGTTGTGCAGATTATTCTCCGTACATGGAGTTAAAAATACGCTCTTTAAACAGCCACTGACCGTCGACTTTTACCAGTTGATCGTCGTACTGGCCCCGGGGGCGGATTTCCTCACCCTCAAGCGTGGTGCCCACCTCTGAGGTGTAGGAGCGCGCAGTTGCAGTATCGCCGGTTACCTGGATATCGCCCACGGAAATAGACATAAAGATAAACGGAAACATGGCCATGCCGGCTTCCCAAGAGGAGACAATGGTATCTTTGCCCCGCAGATTCTCCATGCCTGGTATTACAGGTAACTTCCAGGCGGAATCTTCGGCCCAGGTCGAGGCCCAGAGTGCAGTGTCTCGCTGGTTGACTGCATCGGCATAAATATCCATCAGTTCACGGATTGCCAGTCGATCTTCAATAGGTCCGGAAAAAGGCATATTGTCCCTCTCTGTTATTATTTTTGTTGTGGCTTAACTATACAGCAGAGGCTTTCAAAAAAACAATCTCAGTTGATTTTTTATTTCTAACCGGGTACCTTGAAACCTAATACTACGCAGTGATTTAAGCGGTCTCAGACCATTAACTAATTACAATAAAAACGGGAAGAGCTATGTCAATCCAGTACAAGCAGTTTTACCTCCACCAGCGCCCCAATGGCGAGACCACAGACAGCGATGTCAAGATCCGTACTGTGGATTGCGATGGCTTGGCCGATGGCCAGCTGTTGATCAAAAATGAGTATTTCTCGCTGGACCCAGCCATTCGCGGATGGATGAGCGATGAGCCCAACTATATGCCCCCCATCGAGTTGGGTCAGGTGGTTCGAAGCTCAACCGTGGGCACAGTGGTAGAGAGCAAACACCCGGATTTTGCGGTTGGTGAGCAGGTGTACGGCCTCAATGGCTGGGAAGAGTATAGCCTGTCCGATGGGTACTTTTTAACCAAGGTACCCGCTGATAACCAGTTTCCCTTGCACTACTATCTGAGTATTTTTGGCGCCGTCGGCCTGACCGCTTACTTTGGTATTCATGATTCCGCGGAGCTAAAGCCAGGGGATACACTATTGATGAGTGCCGCCGCTGGTGCGGTGGGCTCCCTGGGTGGTCAGCTGGCCAAAAATATGGGCTGTCGCGTGGTGGGCCTGGCTGGCACTGACGAGAAGTGTCAGTGGCTTAAGGATGATCTGGGCTTTGATGCTGTGATCAACTACAAAACCGAGTCTGGCAATTTAGAGGCCGCTATTCGCGCTGCCTGCCCTGAGGGTGTGGATGTGTACTTTGACAATGTGGGCGGGGAGATCTTAGACGCCGCGCTGCTGAACCTCAGTGATAATGCGCGCATTGTGTTCTGTGGTTCCATCTCAACCTATAACGCGGCTGAACCTGTGCCAGGCCCCTATAACTACTGGCAGATTCTGGCGCGCAATGCGGTGGTGAAGGGCTTTTTGGTCAGTAGCTATTTCGACCAGTTCGAGGCGGGTGCCGCTGCCTTGGCTACCCAGCTTATAGAGGACAAGATTCAGTTTAAATATGAGATTGTCGAGGGTTTTGACAATACCCTAACGGCATTTGCCAAGCTATTTGATGGCAGCAATACCGGCAAGCTTATGCTCAAGGTCTAGTTGGCGATCTGGGGACTAAACCCTGGGTACAGTTCAATAATAATAAGTCAAAAGACTGGCTCCATAGGAGAATACTATGACTGAGGCGTTTAGAGAGGGAGGCTGTCTCTGTGGCAGCGTGCGTTATCGGGTACCAGCTGAACCTATCAATACAGTAGTCTGTCACTGCACAAACTGCCAAAAGCAGGCGGGTACGGCATTTTCGGTGGTGTCTTTTTTTCCTCGAGACAGTCTGCAGTTAGAGGGTGAGCTGCAAACCTACGAGGATAGGGGCAGCAGCGGTCAGAAAGTGTTTCGCCGCTTCTGCGGCAGCTGCGGCTCGCCAGTGATCACCGACACTGAGGAGGCACCAGAAATGGGGCTGATCTTTATTAAGGCCGGCACCCTGGACCAAGTTGATGATTTGGTACCCTCGGCTCATCTCTGGGCAAAGAGCAAACAGTGCTGGTTAACACTGGCCGAAGATCAGGTTTTAGTGGAGCGACAGGATTTTTAATTCTCAATCCCGCAGTTTGCTTAACCCTCTGTCAGCAACACCGGCTTAACGCAGTCGCCCCGGTGCTGGGCTTCGATGGCCTCGTTGATCTGCTCAAAAGGGTAGGTGGTAATCAAACGATCGAAGGGGAAATTACCCTGCTTATACTCTTTCAGTATCTGGGGTATAAACACCTGGGGATCTACCTCCCCCTCGACGATACCGCGGATGGTTTTGCCCTCTAGAATTGCATTGGGATCAAAACTTGGCAGAGGTGACTCAGGGTTTACTGTGCCTACCAGGCCCAACTGGCCTCGAGGTGCCAGGATTTTGATCGCTGTTTCAATCACCGTGCTGATACCGGTGGTATCAAAACCATAGTTTACGCCCGCCTCACAGATATCTCGAATAGCGGCCTCTGTATCCTCAGTACTGGGGTCTATTACATGGGTCGCGCCCAGAGACAGGGCCAATTGCCGACGACTCTCCATGGGCTCTACCAAAATAATGGTAGAGCACTTTTGCACCACAGCACCCAGCAGCGCTGATAGGCCGACACTGCCACCACCAAAAATCACCAGACTGGAACCCTCTTCGCAGGCCATAGCTTTGATCACTGAGCCGGCCCCTGTTTGAATGCCACAGCCAAGAGGCCCTAGGAGTTCAATGGGCAGGTCCTTGTCCACTTTGATGGTATTGCTCTCGCTGGTCAGGGCATAGGTAGCGAACGAGGACTGACCAAAGAAATGCGCTGATATGCCTGTGTCTTGGCTTTTGGCTGTATGACTGCCATCGGCGCGAACACCCAGTATATTCAGTGGCACAAAGTTTTCGCAGTAGGCGGGACTGTCAGAGGTACAGCGCGCGCACTGGCGGCAGGAGACAAAAGACAGCACCACATGATCACCCACAGCCAGACTAGTCACCTTGGCGCCAATTTTTTCAACGATGCCCGCGCCCTCATGACCCAGTATTGAGGGGTGGGGAGGGGGCAGCACGCCGGCTTTAGCCACCAGGTCAGTATGGCAGATGCCCACGCCCTTAATTTTTACCAGAATTTCATGGTCTTGAGGGTCATCTAACTGAATATCTTGGATGGCAAAGGGCTGATCGGGGGCTAGGGCAATGGCTGCTTTAACATTCATTATGACTCACCTTGGGGTGGTTAGTTTTCTGGTTCTACCGCTGCTAGCCGCCGTTGGGGCTAGTTTGTGTCAATTTTGACCAGGGCCTTGCCCACGGTCTTGCCAGACATCAGATTGCAAAATGCCTCGGGTGTGTTGGCAAACCCCTCTGTAATATTCTCTATCACCTGGATTTTACCCTCGCCAATCCACTGCTCCAGCTGAGCCATGGCTGCAGGGACCTTGGCCTGATAGGTTGGTAGCAGGAATCCCTGCATAGTGAGCTGGCGGGAAACGATTTCCCAGAGGTTGGTAATAGGGTTGGGGTTATCGGTGCGGTTGTAGTCTGAGATCATGCCGCAGCCGACGATGCGCCCATAGGTTTTCATGGTGGGGAGCACGGCGTTGAGCACTGGCCCACCCACATTATCAAAATAAATATCTGCACCCTCTGGTGCAAAGGCTGTGACCTTGGCGGTGATATCCTCGCTGTTGTAATTTATGGCGGCATCAAAACCAAATTTATCCACCACTAATTGGGCCTTATGATCACTGCCAACAATACCCAGGACCTTGCAGCCGCACAGCTTGGCAATCTGCCCTGCCATACTGCCGGTAGCACCGGCGGCGGCACTGACAACCACTGTTTGTCCCGGCTGAATCTGGCCAATCTCGTGGAGGCCAATATAGGCTGTTGCTCCGGCGCCGCCCAGGGAGCCAACATAATAGGAAATAGGTGTGTCGCCCTTGGGCTGAATTTTCTCCAGCAGAATGGCGTCACTGTGGCAGATGGAGTAATCCTCCCACTGGTTGAGGGCAAACACATAGTCGCCCGGGGCAAAATCCTTATTGCGGGACTCAATAACCTGGCCTACTGAGGGGCCTCGAATCACGCCGCCAATGGGGATGGGTTCAAAATAGTTGGCCTTGCCATCCACCCAGCCGCGAATGGCCGGCTCCATAGAGAAATAGTGATTGCGCAAAAGAAACTCCCCGTCCGCGGGCTGGGGAATCGGTCCCGCAGACAGGGCAAAGTTTTCTGGTTGCGCAGCACCAGATACATAGGACGCTAGTATTACCTGGCGATTGACTGTCATGACTTGTCTATATCCATATCCAGTTCCAGGTTGCCGTTCTCGTCTACGCTTATATCGTAGGTTTTAAGCGGTATTCTGGTCATCTCTCCCATGGGTTTACCTGTTCTTAAATCAAAGCGCACGCCGTGTACCGGACAGGCCAGGAAACAGTTGCGTATGCGGCCGCCGGTAAGCTCTGCTCTCTGGTGGCTGCACTGGTTCTCCACGGCGTAGTATTCGCCATTGGCCTTGCAGATAAGAATATTTTTGCCCTCGACAGATACAGCCACTGATTGATTATCATCTACCTCAGTGGCGGGGATCAGGGTATGGGAATTGGCCATGGTTCTCTCGTGTTAATCGCTATCTTGTTCCGGACTCCGCATAGGAGCCCGGTGCGACCGATCAGGCATTGAGGTATTTATCAATGGTCTGGTGCAGATGACGAATACGGCTCTCTTGATAACTGGCCAGGCTCACGGCACCTTTTCGGCTTGTGGTCATGCCTTTTTGTACCGCGGCCATATTGCTGTCGTCCTGGTCAAATACCGGGCCCAGACCACCAATTTCCGGGGCCTCACTAAAGGCCTGATCAGGGCGCAGAATATTTTTCTCCGCCGGGTCCGGGCGCTTAGTGCCCTTGGGGTAGCGGCTCAGTATCATGGTTTCGAAGATACAGCTGTTGTGATCGTCGCCATTGGGCAAGAAGCGGTAGACAATATTGCCGCTGTAGCCAATCCAGATCTGCGTGTTGGGGAACAGCATATAGAGTATGGCGTCTTCCAGTTCTGACTGAGTCGCATCATCCAGGGGTTCACCGATTAACTCGCTGAACATCTCTCGGTTGGTCTCGGCAATATAGCTGCGGGCGGTGAGCCCCTCGGGCATTTCATGGCCCTCGGCACTGTCGGTAGCCATGCGACCTGAGAGCTCCAGGATATCGCGCATGGTGTCAGACTCTGTAACCTCGGGGACATGGGGGCTGGCTACACCCATGGGAGTTACCGAGCGGCTAACATGGTCACCAAAGGTGTCGTACTGGCTGTTAGCGTCGCCAGTGAATGTCAGGATTTCACTGTGGGTCTGCAAGGTATGGAAGGACTCCATAAAGGCCTCGGCACCCACTTTCCAGTTGCACTGTACTTCGCGCTGCACATGGGCTGCTTTGTAGTAGTCCTGCAGCGGGAAGCGCTCAAAGTGCTCTGGCAGAGGATTGAGATAGTCCAACAAAGGCTCGCA
>JBMZST010000002.1:0-27242 GCA_049623265.1 Porticoccaceae bacterium | reverse complement strand
TTGGTCCAAACAGTATTTATCATAGGATTATTCTTCAACCTCCTGGGGTGTGGGGAATTGCCAAGTGCCATCTAACAGCTCAGTTCTGGGCCTATACATTCTCACCACATAGTTCCAACCCTCAGTGATGGGCGTGTAATTGATCCGCTGCGGATCACCACCAAAATGCAGGCTGATTGACCCATCGGGATTTTTTTTCGCCGTGCGGTCGCCGTAACCATAGCTGTCATAAGCATTTGGCTCAAAATAACCGTCCTTGTTGTACATGGCCAAAGACCAGAAACCATCTACAGGTACATCTTTGACATGGATTACATAGCCTCGGTCGGCGGGCAGATTGGGCTCACCGGTGATCAGAAAAGATTCAGTCTCTGGCAGAGTGCCAAAACCGTAGGCGGACAGCAGCAGCTGTTTGATCGGGTTGACCTGTTCTCTGGTCCCCGCCGCCTTGGAATTATCTTTAAGCCCTTTGCCCAACTCCAACAGTAGCTCGGTGGTGGCCAACATGCTCACCGGATCATAATTGGGATGGCTGTAGGGCTTTTCAGAAGCGCTGTCTATTTGCAGCTGATCCTGCAACCTATGGGCAACCTGCAGATCGCCAGCAATTGACTCAGACACCAGGGTGCGGACCAACAGCCACACATAGGGGGTTTCAAAGTCCTTCAGGGTTAAATAATGACGGCCGGCTCCGTGGAATATTTTATTGGTAAAGCCGTACTCATTGACCACCTGCACCGACATATAGCGATCGCCTGTTTCCGGCATCAGAATACTGGCACCCTGGCTAATATCCACTATAGCCACACTGTAAAGGGTGTCGCGATTTAAACGCTTGCTGCTGCGTGCATCTATGCCCACAAGGGCGCGCCCATGGGCAAACTGATTGAGCTTTCCCCCTGCCCTAGCCAAATACTTGTCAAACTGAATCGCCGTCTTGGCCTGCACATAGTTAAGTGCATTGACCTCCACCAATGATTCATCGGCTTGAATGCCTGCTGTGGCAACCGGTAATAAGGCCATCACAGAGAGAGCCAGGCGTTTTTTGAGTTTCTGAGTGGTTGTAATCATTTTATCTGTCTGGCGTTTATCGCTCTTTTTCTAAGTTATGTAGGTATCAAATCAGTTTGAAGTATTCAGAGGGTATCACCCCAAAGCAGCTGCCACTCAGTGAAACAGGATGCCCCGAGGGCATCATTAGGATCAGCGCAGACGCCGGGGCTAGAACCGTAATTTGGCTAAGTCGGCCAACGTTAATTTCAAACTAGGGCTATACAATAGTATTTAGCTGTGCCAAGATCAACATCTATTATAATGTTTATATAATTAAAAACCGATAGAGGACTAGATAATGACCGCGCACAACAGCCATTGTGAAGGCCGATTAATCCACGATGCCGATAGCCATATCACCGAAACTCGGGGCTGGCTAGAAAGCTACTGCAGTGATTATGTGAAGAACAACCTGGACCCGGGTGTTATCCCCCTGGATATGCCAGCGCTGGACCCGTTTATGGCCATGGCCGATGCTCGTCTGGCGGGTAAGTCGCCAGAGATGACCGAAGAGCTAAAAAGTAATCTGTTTGGCTCGCCCGGCAAGCGCAATCTCTGGGCCGCCTATGGTGCCGTCGACAAAAAAGAGCGCAGCGAAGCACTGGATATTGCCGGCATTTCACGCCAACTGGTGTTCCCTAGCATTGCTGCGGCTCGCTTTTCGCGCTCATCGGACCTCAAGGTGGTTTATGGGGGCTGCGAGGCTCTGAACCGCGCCATGGTGGATTTTTGCTCCGACGACCCACGCCTGATGCCGGTGGGTTATGTGTCCCTGAATGATCCTGACCAGGCGCTAGCTCAGGTCAAGGCGGGCATAGAAATGGGCGTGAAAACCTTTTGGATTCGCGCCGATGCCGTCGAGGGTCGAGCCCCCTCCCATATTGCCTATGACCCTATATGGGCTGTGATGGAAGAGGCCAATATTCCAATCACCCTGCATATTGGCAGTGGCACCAATATCACCGATGAATATATGAACACTGGTGTGGAGCGTGTTCTTGAGGGCAATCTGGCCAATATTGAGTCCACTAAACCCAAGGATGTGCCTGTATTGCATCATTCGATTGAACGCTGGCTTACCTGCATGATTTACGATGGCGTGCTGGAACGCTTCCCGCGCCTGATGATAGGGTTTATTGAGCTTGGCGCAAACTGGCTGCCCGCATCCATGATGAACCTGGATATAGGGGTTAAAGAGTTGGGCAAATTTGATACTGGCCTGAAAAAACTGTCCCTGTCTCCTTCGGACTATGTGCGACGTCAGGTCCGGGTGGCTCCGCTGCATATGGAAGACACGGGCTGGATTCTAAGAAATGTGGGTAAAGAGATACTGATGTTTAACACCGACTACCCCCACCCCGAGGGCGGCAGCGACCCCTTTGGCGATTTCTATCGCAGCCTTGAGGCGGTCAACCCAACCAAGGAAGAGCTCGATCATTTCTATACCAAGAACTTTGAGAGCTATATGGGGCTGTAATAGGTTCAGCCAGGACAAACCCATAAACTCCGTGGTGCATCTGATCTGGGTGCACCACGGAAGATTGTGTACTCTCCTATAAACAGCATCTTATCCTGACAGATAGCGAAAATATGCCTATACTCCGGGCATGACAACCCAGGCCCGAAAAAGACTGTCCACTGAAGCTCGCCGCGCGCAGCTTTTGGACGCCACCCATGAGCTGATACTTGAGCATGGGCTCAACTCATTCACCATGGAGCTCTTAGCGCGCAAAGCGGGCGTAAGCAACCCACTGGTCTACAAGTATTTCAACACCAGGCTGGAACTGCTGCAGTCACTGTTAGTGCGTGAATTCAATCTTTTTTACGGCAGCCTGAGAAAGCGCCTTGACAGCGCTGAGGATTTCGTCGACATAGTGCGCATATTTGTCGGCATCAATTTCGACGAGCATTCCAACGGCAAGATTTTACCCATACTGCTCAGTCTGTCAGATGTGGCCAAAGTTATCGCCAACGAGGGCCAGCAGAGACAGAGAGAGGTGGCAAAGATATTGGTGGACAATATCGTCAATCACTATGATGTCAGTCGCAAAGATGCGAGATTTATGGCCAAAATGGCCTCCGGCGCCTCCACTGCTGCGGCTGAGCACTTTAGTCAGCAGGGCGGCAATCGCAAGCGGACTATTGAATCCGCCGTTGAATTTATTCTTGGGGCTATGGAAACCTACAAGAAATAGCGACTGCCCCGCCGCGCGCTTGAGATTAAAGCCCCAGAGTGACCAGCACCCTGCGCACTGACTCACCCCCGTAGGGACGTCGGCCATGCATTGATAAATGGTTGTCGACCACAGCCACATCACCCGCTTGCCACATCAGGTCATAGGCTGTTTCTGCCGCTATTTCACAGATTGTGTCTAAAAACTGCTTGGGTATAGCCGAGTCATCGCCAAAACAGAGCCCGACAGAAGGATCTTCTTTAACTCCTTTCCAGCCCTGATAGGCGGCGATAATCTGATTAAAAAACACCGGCCTGTCGCCGTCGACTGTCTTTATGGCCGGCAGTGCTCTGGTTTGCGCTGACAGCGATCCATCTTCATGCCAATGCCATCTGTAACCCAGACCTTGCAGCTTTTCCTCAGCCTGGTCCTTGGTCGTTACGCTTAATGTACTCTGCCATCCGCGACCCTGGGCGGAGTCCGGGTTATCACCACTGGGCATAGTGTTGGTATATTTAACCCCTTCCCGGGCCAGCTTCTCGACCAACTGAGGCTCAGCCAAGGCAAGCTTTTCATGCACAGTATCCGATCGGCACAGAATGGTAGCGCCACCTGTGTCTGCCGTTTTTTCACAAAATAAGGAAATAATATTAGGGAAAACTGGCGTCTGGGCCATTTCATTGTGCAAATAGATCTCTACATCTTTGGGGGCTTCGTTGGCACTGAAAACCAGCTCGGTATAGTTGATACGCACCGCATTAGACAGTGATTCTTCGTAGGTAAAGTTGTTGTAACCAAAGGCCGAAAAAAAGCTGTCGTAGCTCACCGCATCAGTCACGGGGAAACCCCGAAATAGCAGAGCACCTGTGCAGGCCAGCTCTTTTTTCAATATGTCTCGATTGTTACTGATCCAGGAGCGCGCCTGCTCCAATGTACTGATGGAGCCATCGTTCACAATAATCGAAGGGAAGTTATCTCGATTGAATTCAAGGTCTGCAAGCATAGAACAGCTGTAGGTCACTGAACGTTCTCCTAATCGTAAATGGGATAAAAAGTGTTAAAGGCAGATTCGCAAAACACACCAGGATCATTGAAACGACGGTTTTTATTCAGGGCTGAAATGGCTGTCATTTCATCGTCTGTCAGCGCAAAATCAAAGACCTGTAGATTTTCCTGCAAGCGCTCTGGCTTGGTGGTCTTGGTGATCACCGAGCAGCCCCGCTGAATACCCCAGCGCAACACAATCTGAGCCGGTGTTTTATTATGGTTCTCAGCGGCCTGGGTAATTACCGCCTGGGTCAGCACGGACTCCTCTGCCTGAGCCATATCCAACTCAATATAGGACAGCGCACCAAAGGGAGAGAACGCTGTGACCGCCATACCATAACTCTTGGCCAGCCGAATCAGCGACGCCTGCGTCAGGTAGGGGTGCGACTCAATCTGCAGCTCAGCCGGCTTGATGGTCGAGTAAGACATCAGATCGTGGAGCAGGCCAGAATTGTAATTACAGACACCTATACGCTTGACTAACCCCTGATGCACCAAGTCTTCCATGGCTCCCCAGGTATCTGCCAGAGGAACATGGGATAACTTCATTGCGGGTTGGTCCGCGTCTGGATCGTATAGCCACTCCGGGGGATAGCGCTCCTCAAAGGGCACAAACGCCTGGGCTATAGGGAAGTGGATAAGAAAAGAGTCCAGATAATCCAGGCCCAGGTCAGAGAGTATTTTCTCCAGCGCCGGCTTAACATGTTCGGGCGCATGGTAGGTATTCCACAGCTTGGAGGTAACAATTAGGTCCTCGCGGGCGCAGAGCCCGTCGGCAAGCGCTCGCGCAATTCCCTGGCCTACTTCTATTTCGTTGCCATAGTCACAGGCACTGTCTAGATGTCGGTACCCCAGTTTAATGGCGTTATACACAGTATCGGCACATTGATCATTGGCTATTTTCCAAAGCCCCAGACCAATGCTTGCTTCAGCTTTTTTCGACATTTTTGATTCTCATCGGTTGCGAAATCATTTTAAATATATATTATATAAGACATAAGAATAGTCAACAGATTTTTGATAATTTTTAACTCGATTAACTTACGGTAACAAGTACCCTAAAGACTCATAAATGGTAATACTGTTCACAGCTAGTACTATAAATAACAATCCCTTCGGCCCCACCGCGTGCTGGGATCGATCCGGGGTAGGTGATAATAATTATGCTAACTAAGTTATTTCCAGGATTAATATGGCTGCAGGACTACAATCGCGGCACCTTTAAGAGCGACCTTATCTCCGGTTTAGTTATCGCTTTTATACTGATCCCTCAGGGTATGGGTTATGCGCTGGTCGCAGGACTGCCTCCAGAATACGGGCTCTATGCCTGTATTTTCCCGCCTATTGTCTACGCGCTGTTGGGGACCTCCAATAAAATCTCCATGGGCCCAGTCGCCCTTGATTCAATTCTGATTATCACCGGGCTTAGCCTCCTAGCCGAACCCGGCTCGGATCGATACTTAGAATTAGCCATAGTGCTGACACTGATGGTCGGCGTGCTGCAACTGGTTCTCGGGTTATTGAAGTTTGGGTTTATTGCCAACTTTCTATCCTATCCCGTTATTGTGGGCTACACCTCAGCGGCGGCACTGATCATTATGGGGACGCAGTTTGAAACCATGCTGGGGGTCCATGTTGAAAGTAACAATATCTTTAGCCTGGTATACCAGTTGTTTCTACAGCTGCCTCACTGGTCCTGGCTAACCCTGGGCATCGGGTTGCTGGGTATGCTGCTGATGACAGTACCCAAACGACAGTTTCCGTCACTGCCCCTACCTCTATTCCTCCTGGTATTTGGCATGGTGGCGTCGGGCATCTGGGAGTTACAGACCCTGGGTGTCGATGTGGTGTCGTCCATCCCTCAGGGGTTGCCCTCCTTTAATCTGCCCAATATTTCAGGGGCCGATATAGAAGCACTGATACCAGTGGCAATAACCGTGGCACTGATGGGCTATGTGGGCACCATGTCTATTTGCAAGTCATTGGAAAACCCCACCGACAAGGTTTACGCCCAGCCCAATTTAGAATTAATTGCTGTGGGCGCAGCCAATCTAGTGGGCTCTCTGTGTAGAGCCTTTCCGGTCTCGGCGAGCTTTTCTAGAAGCGCCGCATTTAGAGAGGCGGGAGCTAAAACCCAGGTATCTGCTGTGTTTTCTTCGCTATTTATCGGTGCAGCCATGCTGCTGGTGGCCCCTCTGTTTGTGTCCTACCCCCTGCCCAAGGTGCTGCTGTCCGCCATTATTATTGTCTCTGTATCAGGCCTGTTTAAATACGCTGAGATGAAGACCCTCTATGCCCACAACAAACGGGAATTTACGATTCTTTTCGCCACATTTGTTGCCACTCTGGTGCTCGGTGTGCAGGAGGGTTTAATGATTGGGGTGAGCCTGTCGATCCTGATGATGATCTACAACACCACCTCGCCCCATATGACTGAACTGGGCTCGATCCAAAATGGAACCCTATACCGCAATGTGACTCGCTTTACCGATGCTCAGGTCCGTGATGATGTGCTGATCTTTAGATTCGATGCACCTATTTACTTTGCCAACAAAGACTACTTTGTATCAGCCCTTTACCGCTGGATAAAACAGCGGGATATGCAGGCTCTGAGATTTGTTGTGCTGGATGCGGAATCCATTAATACAGTGGATAGTACAGCGGTCATTATGCTGCAGCAGGTCATTGAAAATTTACAGAAACAGGGCATCCAGTTTTATATCACCAATGCCATTGGGCCGGTGAGAGACAGCATTAAAGCCTCTAGCCTCAGGGATTATATGACGGAGAAAACCATGTTCTCTACCATCAATGATGCCATTACCTATATAGATAAAGGCATTAATCTGCATGCCACCCAGGCACTGCAAACCAATCCTCAACCCACAGACACCAATGCATAGCTAGGACGGGAATGAAACTAAGAGCCACCAATCTGGAAAAATTGCGCAATACCACCTTTGATACGCTTATCTTAGGGGGCGGCATTAATGGCGCTGTTGCGGCAGCTTCGCTGGCCAGCAAAGGCGCTGTGACTGCGCTGATTGATCGCGGTGATTTCGCCGGATCAACCAGCTCCAGCTCCTCTAATCTGGTCTGGGGTGGTATTAAATATCTCGAGAACTATGAGTTTCTGCTGGTGAATAAACTCTGTAAAAGTAGAAATCAGCTGATGCGCAGCTACCCTTCGGTGGTTAAAGAGATACGCTTTTTAACCACTATCCAGAAAGGATTTAGACTGCCACCTTTTTTTGTTTTTCTGGGCACGATTCTCTACTGGGGCATAGGTCGGTTTTTTACTCAGCCCCCCCGCTACCTCTCGGCTAAGCAACTCAAAAAACGGGAACCGGCTATCAGGATAGACAATGTTGCCGGTGGCTTTGAGTACAGTGATGGCTACCTCTACGACAATGACTCCAGATTTGTCTTTAACTTTATTCGTTCGAGCATGGACAACGGCTGTGTAGTAGCCAACTATTTGGAATCACTGGGCTCAGTGCGAAAGAACGGTCTCTGGGTTACCAGTGTTAAAGACCACAACAGCGGTGAGCAATTCGAAGTGCGCTCAAAGGCACTGATCAATGCCTGTGGTCCCTATGTAGATCAGCACAATGCAGCCACAGGGCAGACCACAGAGCATCGTCATCTTTTCTCCAAAGGCATACATCTGGTGGTCGACCGTGTTGCTACCACGCCAAGGGTGCTGGCATTTTTTGCCTCTGACGGCAGGCTGTTTTTTGTGATCCCCATGGGGCCAAAAACCTGTATTGGTACCACAGATACTCAGGTTGAAAACCCTCAAGTCAGTATCACAGAGGAAGATCGGGAATTTGTTCTCGACAATGTCAATCGCCTTCTTGAGCTAGAGCAACCCTTTACCAGAGAAGATATTGTTGCCGAGCGCTGCGGTGTGAGGCCTCTGGCTGTAAAAGGAGATAACAATGATGCCGACTGGCTCAAACTGTCCCGTCAGCACGCCATTGATGTCAACCACAGTGACCAGCATATCAGCATCTTTGGCGGCAAACTCACAGACTGCATCAATGTGGGTGATGAGATCGCAGAAATAGTTTCCCGTCTGGGCATAGAGCTGCCCCAGCCAGATAAAATTTGGTACGGCGAACCCAATAAGACTGTGAGACAGGCCTATTTTGATAAGGCTGTGGCGATGAATTTGGATACTGCAACCGACGCCGCGTCCTCTGAGCCATTGTCGCAGCGGTTGTGGCGACGCTATGGTCATCGCGCCTTTGATATTCTGCAAATGATCGAAGACGACGCCGACAATGCCAAAATTCTGATCGAGAATGCAGAGTATATTCGCGGTGAGATTGAGCTGGTGGCCAGGGATGAAATGGTCACCAAGCTGGATGATTTTTTGCGTCGTCGCTCCAAAATCGAACAGGTGATTACCAGAAAGAATATCATTGAGGCCCCCGGACTCAAGCAGGCCTGCCATATTTTATTTGCCGAGCAGGCCGACGAAAAACTCAATGAATATATTCAGTCAAATAACAGCAGCAAGAAGTAAAAATATAAGAATTAATAGGTTAAAAAGTAACAGAATTAATAAGAAAAAGGTTGATACCAATGATAAGTTTTGAAGGGCCAACACCGGCCTGGAACCATATTCCCGCACTGCAAGTGACCTCTGTCGAGCCTTTGGTGGACGGCCAAAAGGCCCTGTTGATGCAGACAGATGTCGGCCCTATGACAATTTCCCTGTACCCCTTTGGCGCGCGAATACGTCTTGGTCGGGCTCCGCAAACTGACTACGCTATGCTGGTAGCGGAGCCTGAGGCTGTAGCCCTGTCTGTGGAACCAGGCGACGGTCACACAGTCGTCAGCGGTGCAGGCTATAGATTAACTATTGGTCACAGTCCGTTTTCTTTCGAACTATTTAATGGCGATGACTGTATTCAACGATCGCCAACAGATGGTCACTTTGTTCGTCAGTTCCGCCTACCCCCGGTAGCCAAAGTCGATCAGGGTTGGTTTGTTGCTCTGGATCTCGACTCCAGTGAGCCCGTCTATGGGCTGGGTGAAAAATGGGGCCGACTGGATAAGCGGGGCCAGCTGCTGCGCTCGTTTAATCACGATGCCCTGGGTGTCAACGCCGAGATTTCTTATAAAAATACTCCCTTTGCCTGGAGCCCCAATGGCTGGGGACTGTTTGTACATACGCCAGCCGCTGTCACCCATGCAGTGGGTCATCCGTCCTGGTCTCAGCGCGCCTATGGACTGCTGGTCGAAGACAGCTATGCGGATATTTTTCTGCTCGCCGCCGACAGCCCTGCGGAGATGATTGGCCGCTATACCGAGCTGACCGGGCGAGCACCAGTGCCACCGGATTGGTCACTGGGCGTTATTCTGAGCAAGGCCTACTATGTGGATGCAGAGGAGCTATTAGCGACCGCCAGGAAGGTTCGCGAAGAAAAAATGCCCTGCGATGTAATCACGCTGGATGGGCGCGCCTGGCAGGATACCCAGACAAGGTTTGCCTTTGAATGGGACCCCAGTCGCTACCCCAAACCTGAACTGGTGATGGACCAGTTAAAGGCCCTCAACTTTAAGGTTTGTATCTGGGAGTACCCCCTGGTCTCTGTGGACAACCCGCTGTTTGATGAGATGTCCGCCAAGGGCTGGCTGCTCAAGCATCGCGACACCGGTGAAACCTACCGCTATCAATGGGACACCAGCTGCTTTGGCGAGGTGTTAACGCCCCTTCCGGAATCAGGCATTGTCGACTTTACCCATCCACAGGCCTACGCGTTCTGGCGCGACTGCCACAAACCATTGTTTGATCTGGGTGTGGACATGATCAAAGCAGATTTCGGCGAGCAGATTGAGCCTGATATGTTGGCCTATAACGGCGATACCGGCGACAGATTGCACAATGTTTACAGCCTGTTATATAACCGCTGTGTCTACGAAGCGGCCGAGCTCTACTGCCAGTCCGGGCCCTTTCTGTTTAGTCGATCCTCCTGGATTGGCAGCCAGAGGTACCCAGCTCAGTGGGGTGGTGATCCACAGGCGGACTGGGGTGGGCTCGCGGCCAGTATGCGTGGCGGGCTATCCTGGGGTCTGTCGGGAGCACCTTTCTATGCAACAGATATAGGCGGCTTCTATGCGGACCAGAGAGATGATGAACTCTATGTGCGCTGGACTCAGGCCGCTATTTTCTCTGCCCATATTAGACTGCACGGTATAGGCGCCAGGGAACCCTGGTCTTACAGTGCAGAGGCAGAGGCTGCGGTCACCCAGGCGCTGAAACTCCGCTACCAGCTGCTACCCACTATCAAACAGGCGATGCAAGCCGCCAGTCAAACAGGATTGCCTGCCCAACGGGCCATGGTACTGGCCTGCCCTGATGAAAAAGCCGCCTGGGGGTTTGAGGACCAGTTTATGCTGGGTGACAGCCTGCTGGTTGCACCCTGCTTGCAACCTGGGGGAGATATTGAAATATACTTACCTGCTAGTATGGGTGCCCAGTGGAGGCGATTCCCAGATGGAGAGCTCTATGCATCAGGGCGCAGCCATAAACTTAAGTTAGCCCTGGATGAAATCGCTGCCTTTGTGCCAGAGAGTGCCTCAATTGCTCTGGGACCGGATGTAGAGTTTATTGATGATAACCAAAAAGAGTTACCCGTTGCCCTTAATTGGCCCAACTAAGTAATCGAGAGGAATAAATTTTGGAACTGAATTACATCACTTCCACACTGGTCTCCTGTGTGTTTTTTATGGGCCTGGTTGCCTGGGTGTCCTACCAAAAAACCAAGGGCGTTGCAGATACCAAAGATGGTTACTTTCTTGCGGGTCGGGGGTTAACCGGCGTCTTTATTGCCGGCTCTATGGTGTTGACCAACCTGTCTGCAGAGCACCTGATCGGTCTAAATGGGTCAGCCTATGGCCACAATATGAGCAGCATGGCCTGGGAGGTCACTGCAACTATTGCTACCATTGTGATGGCGCTGGTGTTCTTGCCGCGCTATTTATCCGGCGCTTTTACCACCTTGCCCCAGTTCCTCAGCAATCGTTTTGGCGATGATGTCCGACGCATGAGTGTTGTGCTGTTTATGGTGGGCTATGGCCTGATTACCATTCCCTCAGTGCTCTACTCTGGCTCCATTGCCGTGCTGCAGCTATTTGATATTCCCAATTTGCTCAATGTGAGCTACAGCTATGGACTGACGCTGACCATTGTCTGTGTGGGTGTGATTGGTGCTATCTATGCCGTATTTGGCGGCCTCAAGGCAGTAGCGGTTTCAGATACATTAAATGGCATCGGCCTGCTGATTATTGGCATTACCGTACCGGTCTTTGGCTTTATCGCGCTGGGTGATGGCAATCTGGGCGCCGGCGTTAATCAGGTATTAACCACCCACACCGAAAAACTCAACGCCATTGGCGGCCCCACAGACCCTACCCCTTTCGCCACATTATTTACCGGAATGATTTTTGCCAATCTATTCTATTGGGGCACCAACCAGTACGTGATACAGCGCACATTGGGTGCGGTCAGTCTGGCTGAGGGACAAAAAGGCGTTCTTTATTCGGGCTACTTCAAACTGCTGGTACCCTTTTTTATGATGGTGCCCGGCGTGATTGCCTTTCACCTGTACGGTGGCGAGCTGCAGTCTATAGATCTGGCCTACCCCCATCTGGTGCGAAATGTACTGCCCGTGTATATGAGTGGTTTCTTTTTGGCGGTGCTGCTGGGCGCGGTGTTCTCGTCCTTTAACTCGCTGTTGAACAGTGCCGCCACCCTGTTTGTGCTGGATATCTATCAGCCCTATAAAAAGACGACGCTCAGTGACCAGCAACTGATTAAAGTAGCCAAGATCGCCAGTGTGGTGATTGCGCTGTTTTCCTTTGTGGTCTCTCCCCTGCTGCAGTTTGCACCGGAGGGTCTGTTCCAGATTATTCGCATCTTTACCGGGTTCTACAATATCCCAGTGATCACGGTGGTGCTGGTGGGTCTGTTTACTAAGCGCGTACCTGGCTTTGCTGCCAAGGTCGCCATCAGTTTCCACGTAATTGCCTATGGCCTACTGAAGTTTGTTTTCGATGTGGATATTAACTTTATCCATATCTATGCCATTCTGTTTGTGATTGAGCTGGCAATCATGTTGCTGATTGGTTACTGGATGCCCATGGATAAGCCCTGGACATTTATCAATAAAAGCAAAGTGGATATGACACCCTGGGTCTACGGCCTACCTGTAGCCATCACTATGGTGTGCTGTGTGATTATTATCTACTTGCTGTTCTCACCCATAGGCCTGGTCAATGGACTGAGCGCGGCATTCTGGCCATCGGTAGCTGCCCTGCTGGTGACCAATGCCCTGCTGTGCTGGCTAAGCGTAAAATACTGGTATCAAAAATACGCCCAGTCTCTGAACTACGAATCCATCGAGAGCCAATAAAGCTATAGTCTCCCCCAGTCTGAGCTGGCTCCTTGACTTGTTGTGAGGGGCCAGCCCAGACACCTTCCCCACCATCAACCTAGCCCGAACACTTAATTCCCATTATTAAAGAAATTAAGTCTTGTATAATATATAAGATCATTTATAGTAGTAGTACCTTTGGGGGGAATCTAACCGAGTTCAGTGATTTTTCAGTTAGAGCACAAAGGTTCTCTTGAGGTGCGGCCATGACAGCATTATCTGGGGATAAAAATATCAAGTATAAATTTGGGAGAAACAATAATGTTTGAAAAAAAATCAATTCATAGCGCAGTCGCTTGCACGGCCGCAGTGATTGCTGGCCTTACTGGCGCAGCCTCTGCAACAGCTCAGGATGCCGGATGGCAGCTAGAAGAGGTAGTTGTGACAGCGCAAAAGAGAGAAGAGAAGCTCAGCGATGTACCAGTTGCAGTCACTGCGTTGACCTCAGAACAAATCGATTCTGCATTTGCCAATAACATTGAAGGCTTGCAGTCTATGGTGCCATCAGTGAGCTATCGCAAAGGCAACACAACGCGAAACTCTGCTCTGACTGTTCGTGGCATAGGTACTATCTCCTTCAGTATTGCTGCAGAGCCCAGTGTCTCTACTGTGGTTGACGGTGTTGTACTGGGAAGATCAGGCCAGGCTTTTGGTGACCTCTATGATCTGGAGCGAGTCGAAGTACTGAGAGGACCTCAGGGCACGCTATTTGGCAAAAATGCCTCTGCTGGCGTAGTCAATATGACCACCAAACGTCCCGGCACTGAGTTTGAAGGTTCGGTAGAAGCCCAGCTATTCCAAGATAATGAATACAGCATTAAAGCCTCTGTGTCTGGACCCTTGAGTGACCGCGCTCGCGGCAGCCTGACCATACTGGACAAGCAGTTTGATGGCTATGTAAAGAATGTGTACAACAATCAGATGACCAATGGTTACGATCGCTCTGGTATGCGCGGCATGCTTGAGTTTGATATTTCTGATGACAGCTCCATGCTGATTATCGCTGAGAAATACGATGCAGAGGACGACTGTTGTACTGACCTTGAGTTACTGCCCAGCGGCAGAAACCCGGCGTCAGAAGCGGCTCCCTCAAGCCAGGGCGTAGTCAATGGCGTCGCCGATATAGATCTTGATCTGCGTAAAGTTGACCATGACCTCACCACTGTCACTCTGGATAAGCACACCGCACTGTCTGTGCAGTTTAATACTGCTATGGGTGAGCACGAGCTAACATCTATCACCGCTTACCGCTCTTGGGATAATACTGAGATTCGTGAAGGCGACTTCACCTCTATTGCTGGAGACAGCAATCAGCCAGTATTTGGTGTTCCTTTCCAGCTACATGATCTCGGCCCGCAAGAGTGGCGTCAGTTCTCGCAAGAATTGCGACTGGCTTCACCAGCCGGTGAGAAAATGGAGTATCAGCTGGGCGCTTTCTATATGAATATTGATTCCGAGCGCAACTTTACTCGCGATGCCAGCTGTCAGAATAACAATGGTCAGTTAGCTCAGGCTATGACCTGGTATGCCAACGAAACTCTGACTGGTGATGCACTAACGGCCGCCCTGGCGGACTTAGATGCCTACACCGCTGCCGAAGGTGTGACCTGTAATGCCAACGACATTGTCTCAGCCACAGCCTACATGAGCACAGAGTTTAATAACTGGGCTCTGTTCGGTGAAGGTAAGTACAACCTGACCGATGCTACCAGACTGCTATTTGGTCTGCGCTACACCGACGATGAAGTAAGCTACAGCCACAACCGCTTGAGCAATGACAAGTATGGTCGCCGCGGTGTTGGTGTACGTCCGGCTACGGAAAACACAAACTTTAACGGCAGCACTTCTGAGTCAAATGTGTCCGGTAAACTGGGTCTGCAGACAGATCTGAGTGACTCTTCTATGCTGTACGCTACTGCGTCTCAGGGTTACAAAGGTCCAGGCTTTAATATCTACTACAACTTTAAAGCCAATGGCGATGATGCTGCCCCTCTGTCTGACGAGACCTCAACCTCTATGGAACTGGGTTACAAGTACACCTCTGACACCCTGATGCTCAATGCGGCTATTTTCCAGACCGATATTGAAGACTTCCAGGCTAACAATGCTGACTGTTCAGACGGTGCCTGTATTACTCGCCTAACCAATGCAGGTGATGTGCAAACCAGTGGTATTGAGCTTGACTTCACCTGGGCGCCAGTAGAAAACCTGACGCTGTTCGGTGGTATCGCTTCCATTGACGCGGAAATCGACAAGTTCAACTGTCCTGATCCAACAGCTACCAACTGTTCAGCTCGATCTGGTTTGCCAGTGCCCTTTGCACCAGAACTGAAGTACTCGATGATGGCTCAATATGTTATCCCCCGTGACAATATGGATATCATCATCAATGGTTCATTTGTGCATACCGACGAACAGGTTGCAGGTTTGCCCGGCAATGACGGCTCACAAAACCCAGCGGCACTGTTGCCCGACTACGACATGATCAATGCTAGTGTCGGCTTCTCGTTTGACGACGATCGCTACCGTATCTCACTGATCGGCAAGAACCTTGGTGACGAGAGCTATGTGACCACTTACAGTGGTGACGGCTTCCGCTACCAGTTACCTCGCGATGCCAGCCGTTACTTTGGTGCTGCTTTCAGAGCTTCATTCTAAAAGCGAGCTAAAGACGAAAAAGGGGCGTTTATCGCCCCTTTTTTTCGCCCCTAGCAAAAAATCACTGAGAATTAAAACACTTATAAGCTAAACTAGGCCGATCGACTCAGGGGTTTAGCAGGTACACTTAATTGCCTTAGGCGGTGATAATATGTGCCCCCAACGGACTATTTAGAGGAAAGGCAGAGGAAAATATGTCTCTAAGCAAAGGTTTTCAACCTCTCTATAAACAGGTCTACGACCTGCTCACTGCTCGCCTAGTAGAGGGCTACTGGAAGCCCTCTCAGCTACTACCCAGCGAAATGCAGCTAGCAGAAGAGCTCGGCGTAAGCCAGGGCACTGTGCGCAAAGCGCTCAACCAAATGGTGGCTGAAAAAATGCTGCAGAGACAGCAGGGTAAAGGCACCTTTGTTGCCGAGCACACTCAGGAGAGCGATCTGTTCCGGTTTTTTAGATTGCGTGAACCCCATGGAGAAGTGCTAATCCCCGAAACCGTGGTTCTTAGCTCGTCCCGCCGCAAGGCCTCCAAGGACGAAGCAGAAAAATTGGACCTTGGGTCCAAAACCCAGGTGGTTGAAGTAATGCGCGTGCGATCTATTCATGACAAACCCGCGATTATCGAGAAAGTGATTCAACCCCTGTCGGTATTCCCTGATATCGACAAGCATGCAGAACTGCCCAATGCACTCTACAGACTCTATCAAGAGAAATATGGCATCACTGTTATGTCAGTCAATGATGAGGTGCGCGCGGTGACAATTCCCGAAGCCTATGCCCAACATTTAAATCTGGAAAAAGGCTCCCCAGTGCTGATGATTCAGCGCAGCAGCATCACCATTGACGGCCGTGTAGTTGAGTTGAGTAAGGCTTACTGCAGTTCTGAGAACTTTGTTTATTCAGTTCATCTTACCTAGACTAAATTGCGCAACTAAACAGCGCAACTAAACAGCGCGACTAAACAGCGACTAGAGAGCCCGCCCTACACAGTTATCATCAATGTGATACCAAACAGCAACAGGGTCACAGCCGCCAACGGGGCATACTTTAAAAACTGCAATACTCGCACCACCCGTTTTAGCCTTGAGGCGTCGTTGACATAGGGATAGTCTGTTGCGGGCTGATCTACACCCAGAAATTCGCAGATTGGCCCCCAGCCTTCTGCCGCTGAGTGAATCAGCAGTCTCTCTGCTGGCACCACAGCCTGAACCTCGGCCAACCGATCATTAAAAAATTTAATCGCGGCATCCCGGTCCTCAAACTGGCCGCCAAATTCATTTTGCCAAATGGTCTTATCTACCATGGTGCCCCAGCGGTCAATGTGGGGAACCAGCCATCTGAGCCATCGCGGGAGATTGGGTACCATTCTGTAAATAGTGGACGCCACACTGTCGTACCAGGTCTCCGGTGACCTATTGCTGAAGATCACTACAGCATCGGGAAATGCCTGCATCAGCTCCTTATAGTAAGCCGCTGATGGCCAGTCCACCGCGGCTCTATAGCCTGCAAATACCTCTGACCAATTGACAGTGCGGCCGTTGGCGGCATCCAGAAACCACTGGGTCTGTTGGCTACTTTCAATACAGGCCTTCATATGATGGCAAGGGCCATAGCCCAGCTGCTCTAAGGCAGTCATTAACGACAAAGTACCGGTTCTCCCGGGCCCTGCACCAATCACTTGTAACGACATAGGCCATATCTCCAAGGGGTCTAGGCGGCTAACCAAATACGGGGTCGCAGCCGTTAGTCCCGTGCTAAATAATGAATGGGCGACGACCAGGCGCGCTCTTGAATGGTGGTCGCCAGATCAGGTCTTGGCGCAATACCAGCGCGAATAGCGTCCCAGGTAGACCAGCGGCAGGTCGGATTTTCAATAGCTCGGGCATAGTAAAACGCACGCTGCTCCGGGTCGAATTCCGGGTCCCGCCACAGAGTGGCTAGCTGCGCAGAGCCAGTATCCGGGTTGATAGAGCAATCGGAAATATCGACTCGGGCACCATTATCAGGGCAGCGGCTGGTTTGGGCATTGACCTCTGCACCATGAGCACAGGCTACATCCATAACCTTCTCATGGGTTTTACCTGCAGCATCTACCCAGCCCTTTACCACCTGAATACGCTGTAAGGGCGCATTTTTTGGGTCAGCTGAAGCCATCACCAAAAAACCTGGTGAGGATAAATTGCCCTCTGTCTGCTGTTTTGCCAATAGAGTGCCACCCATGGTAACGCCATTGGCATAGGCCCGCTCTATGCCGTCGGCAGCGCTCAACATACTTGCGTCATAGTCATAGCCAGCAAAAAATCGCAATCTTATCCGCGGGCCAGAAGTGGCAAACACCTCTTTGCGGCGAAATGCCTGGTAGATAGATTCTCTGGTATTTTCTTCGGCCCAGGCTGCAGCAAACCCTGAGGCGCCGTAAGTGGGCGAGGCACCGCCAGCATAAACATCGCCATTAATCTTGACATAGAGGCTTTTCCCCAGAGGCGTGGGATTAATGGTTTCAGATAATCTGGTGCTGTAATAGGCCAGCTGCCCCCGCAACCCTTCTTGTGGAATCGATCCACGCTGCTCTGCCGTGCTCGACAGTATGCCAAGTTTTGAGGAGAAGGCTGACTCATCATTCTGGCTGGCTGCCGAATGGGTGTCGCTGGAGCCAATAAAGCCAAATTGGTAGGGGTTTTTGCTGCCCTGTGCTTCCAGTGCCAAACCGGTTAGCAGGGCCTCGCGCACATAGGAGCCCTTAATTTGACTGAGCGCGCCGGTGGCAACCCTATAAGGAGTGATCTCAAAGCCCGCCAGCTCATCGCGGGTTGACAGCGTCGGGTGGGTCTCTGAGGTACCTTTGATCTGGGTAATCTCAACTATAGGCTCATTTCTGCTGCGCTGTTCTGCATAGCTGTCATCAAAAGGCGTGCCAGACCAGTCTACGGCCTTAAACATCTGGCCATTGGAACCATTGGAGTTATGAGGTATTGCCAGGCTCTCCACCCCCTTGTCTCTTAACTCATCCATCCAGTCCCACAGATCCTCTGGGTTGTTGGAGTGCAAACGAGAAAATGGCTCCCGAGGCAATCTATGGGTGGATTGAAAAATCACATTGCGGTGTAAATTGCCCATACTGGTTGTGGACGAAGTGTATTCATAGCCGGCAAAGGTGGTAAAGCGACCAGGGTCATTAAACTGATCTGCGGCATTAATGCTATCCGCCCAGGCGGTCCTGGTAATCTCAAGCACTTCCTCGCGATCTATGGTTTCCGCAAATATGCCGCTGACCGCATTGGGGATAAAATCCGCGAAGGTCATCAGGCGTTTAAATCGACTAAACATATCAGTGCCAAAATTACCCGGCGCGTTCAGGTCGTGGTAAGGCTCTGAGAATGGTTGTTTTGAAAACTCTGTATTTGTCTCGGCCGCCGCTTTGGCCAGACCCAGAAACATGCCATGGTCGGTGACTGCATAAAAGTCCATTGGCTCGGTAAGCTGCATTTCATAGCCCCCCGGGTTTGCAATCGCCTCTCCACGGGCAAATCGATAGGCGTCGTGGGGAGAAGCCAAGGTGCCAAACGCATAGCCATCAAAAGAGTAGGCAGTGTGCACATGAAGGTCGCCGTAATAGGCATTGCGCTCACCGGGGTTTTTCTCTGTAAGTGCAACCTCTGCAGTCGGGGTGACAGGACGCTCAAGTAATTCCGTCTCTGTTTCAAAAAGATTTCCCGGGCCACCCAAAATACCCAGCTCTCTGCTATCTAACAGGGCATCGATCTCAGCTGTTTCAGCAATCACTTTGCTATTTGAATGCACATCTGCTGCAGTGCTAAATGCTTCGCTGGAGGGCTCAGTGTTTTGATCTGAACAGGATGCCAAGGTCAGACCCAAGCTTATTGCCCAAAATGCGTGTTTATTGAACGGAGGCATCTTTTTCATATTATTATATTTATCTTATTATTTTTTAATCGCCGATTAACTAGAAGCGTCCGGCCATTATGCATGATTTACGCAAATCATGTCGCACTATACCCCGAACTGCAAAAGTACAGCGGGGATAAAAAAACCCCAACCCTGTCGAGTTGAGGTTTAGCAGTCAAGCATCAAGCGCCTGATCGAAAATCAGTCACTAAAATCTAGCGTTAACAGCAGACGACGCTGATTCTCTGTCAGTGCAGGTGAACGATGCACCAGGCCCGCATTTTCATTGCCTTGCCAAAGCTCGCCTTTTAATAGGCCGACATCGCCACAACTGAGTTGCTGGATATCGCGCCGATGTTGGTACAGGCCAGATTCACTGTCGGGCTTGCCCTGACTGCCGAGCCCCAATTTTTGACGATTAACCGCCTGATGGGGCAGCCATTCTGTGGCTACACCCTGAAAGGTGGTGATCAGGCGACAGGGCACTTTATCCACATGGAATTTTGGGCACATGGCTCGATCAAGCGCAGTTAAGCGCAACCCCACACGCCTAAGTTCAAACAGGTAGCAGAACATATCCACCAATTCAGCAATATTCTCCTGTAATTCAGTTTGGCTGCTATCACCTATGGCATCGCTGAGACTTCCAAGCGCCGTTGCTGGTGCAACTGTCATGGAGGCCTGAAAGCTTGGATTTGAACGTAAAAAACTGTCGACAGACTGTTTGAGTGTTGCCGACAGATCCCGCTGCCAAATAGCAATATTGGTTGATGCGCGGTAGATTTCGGTGAGAATTCTCGGGTCATGGCCCTGGGCAGCCCGGCGAATGCTACCTGTGCTACCGGTTGCAGCATCCAATCCCGATGTCTGATTGGGATATACAGCGTTCATGCTTGCTCCCAGTCAGGGAACGGATCCGGTAATCTGACCCAGTACTCCTTACCTCGCAACAGCTCGTCCTCACTGAGCAGACAGTTATCCAGTGCTTGGGTCATGGCGTATTGGTCCATGCTTTGACCAATAAATACCAGCTCCTGCCGCATATCACCAAAGGGCTCGACCCAGCTTTTTTTAATGGAGGCCAAATACTCTTCATCCTCAGGCCAGTTCTTCTCGGGGATAGCCTTCCAAAACATACCAGCAAAGCCATAGCGGGCAATGCCGCCGGCCTGGCTCCATTGACCTGCAAACTCCGGGCGTGAGGCCAGCCAGAAGTAGCCTTTGGAGCGAATCAACTTGCCGTATTGTTCTGTGCCGTGAAGAAATTGATGGAACTTCTCAGGATGAAAGGGGCGTCGTGCCTCATAGGTAAAACTGGCAATACCGTACTCTTCCGTCTCAGGTACATGTTCACCGCGCATTTCCTTAAGCCAACCTGGCGCTTGCTGAGCACGCTCAAAATTAAACAGGCCAGTGTTTAGCACCTGGTCAATATCTACCTGTCCTTCAGTGATAGGAATAATTGTGGCATCGGTATTCAGTGTTTTTAGGATTGCCATTAAACGCTCGATATCCGACGGGCTCGCCAAATCAGTTTTACTGATAAGAATCACATCGGCAAATTCCACCTGGTCTACGAGTAAGTCGGCAACACTGCGCTCATCCTCTTCTCCCAGAGATTCACCGGTGTCCTGTAAATATTTTGCCTCGTCGTAGTCCTTGAGGAAATTAACCCCGTCCACCACAGTGACCATCGTATCTAGGTTGGCAACATCAGATAGGGAAACACCCTGCTCATCGGCAAAGGTAAAGGTTTCTGCCACCGGCAGAGGCTCAGAAATGCCCGTGGACTCTATCACCAGATAATCAAACCGCCCCTCTTGGGCAAGTTTGGTCACTTCCTCCAGCAGGTCTTCTCGCAATGTGCAGCAGATACAGCCATTGCTCATCTCAACCAGCTTTTCTTCGCTGCGATTTAGGGACACCTCATTTTGTACAATGGCCGAGTCGATATTGATCTCACTCATATCATTGACAATAACCGCCACCTTTTTGCCCTGGCGATTATTGAGAATATGACTGAGAACCGTTGTTTTACCGGCACCAAGAAAGCCGGACAGCACTGTTACCGGGAGTTGATTCATAGGGAGACTACTCTGATCAGCTCAGTTTAACTGAGGGTAATTACACAACAATAAATGATATGATGTATCATATTGTTTAATTCCTGCCAGTCAAGCAAAAGCGTAGACCCTGACCTCCCCTAGACGTCTAATCCTTTGACCAGTATGGAGTTGACCGTGCTTCCCGCATTACGATGTCTGGCTATGGCCTGATAGTCATCAGATGTCATCCAGGCTAGAGCGGATTCTTTGGATGGAAACTGAATAATGACCGATCTGGTGTCCTCCCAGTCGCCCGCCAACACCAGGGGGTCTTCATCAACACTCAGCATCGTGCCATCGAACTTGCTAAATACCTGCGCAAAACCCGCTGAGTATTTATCGTATTCGCTGCGATCATGTATGTTAAATCTAGCAATAATATAAACGGACATTTTATTTCACTCCTGCTGTTATTTTGGTTTTCTGTCAATTGCGAGCAGCGACACTCAATTGACCAGCTTAGGGTTTGTCACTGAGTCAGCTGATTCGATATTGCAATGACTATGGGTCATTACTATACTGACCACCGGTCATTTAAGTTCATCGACCCTAAGAATAAGACTAATAAGAGGCAGTCCTGGGGTATAGGGCACAGCTTCTACAAATAGCGAGAGATACAGATGAAACTTCTTACGTTTAAACTGCAAGGAGCAGACTATCTCGGTGTTTTGACGGACAGTGGAGTGGTTAATCTAAGCGCCGCAGCACCTCAGGACTTGGCGTTCTCCTCAATGCAACAGTTTATAGAAGCAGGCCAACCTGCCCTTGATCGCGCCCATGCCCTGCTGGCTTCCAACCCAGGGGCCATACCCTCAGATCAGGTGGACTGGTTAGCACCACTGCCAATACCAGCTCAGGTACGAGACTGCCTGGGTTTCGAAGAACATCTGAAAAATTCGTTCGAAAGCGCCATTAAGCTAAGCGCGATGGCAGCAGATGACCCGGCTAAAGCTGAGGAGGCATTGCGTGCCAGTGGTCGATTTGCCGTGCCGGAGGTCTGGTATCAACAGCCGCTCTACTACAAGGCAAACCGCTTTTCTGTCGCACCCAGTGGAAAAGATATTCTGTGGCCAGACTACTCCAAGATGATGGACTTCGAATTAGAAATGGCCTGCGTTATCGGCAAAAAAGGGCGCGATATCAGTGCAGATAATGCGGATAGCCATATCTTCGGATATACCATTTACAACGACTTCTCAGCACGAGACGCACAGATGCTGGAGTCTCCAGGCATGTTGGGGCCAGCCAAAAGCAAAGACTTTGATGACTCCATTGTTCTTGGACCAGTGATTGTCACCAGGGATGAGCTCGACGATCCCTATAACCTGCGCATGCAGGCTCGCGTCAACGGAGAGACCTGGTGCGACAGTAATAGCAACACAATGCACTGGAAGTTCTCAGATATGATCGCGCATATCAGCAAAGGCGAAAGCCTCTACCCTGGAGAAGTAATTGGGTCGGGAACCGTGGGGTTAGGCTGTGGTTTAGAGCACCTACGATTTTTAAACCATGGCGACATTATCGAGCTCGAGATCGAAAAAATTGGTGTCATTTCTAACAGAGTTATCAGGGGGTAATCAATATGAGCAATCAAGGCAGTCTGACCCAGAATGATCAAAACAGCGGCGGCGAGTTTTCCCGGCATTGGCTATTGGTCCTGGTCTGTGCAGTGGGGATCGGTGTCGGCGTCTCCTCCCTACCCTTTTACACACAGGGACTATTTATTGAAGCCTGGATCGCCGACTTTGGCTGGACCCGAGCTCAAGCCTCCCTGGGCATTTTAGCCTCAACCCTGGCGCTGGCTGCTGCACTGCCCTTTATAGGCCTTATCGTTGATCGCTATGGGCTTGTAAAACCGGTGATGCTCTCTCTGTTGGGCCTGTCCCTCGCCTATGTCATGTTGGGCATGTTCGTTCAATCTATCGCCACCTTTATTGTACTGGCCATGCTCCAGGCCATACTGGGTAGCGCATCCTCACCTTTGGCCTATACCCGCGCCATTAATACCGTGTTTAATAAGCAGCGTGGCTTGGCTCTGGGTATCGCGCTATCTGGTGCCGGCGTGGCGGCCACCTTTGGGCCGGCATTGATTAGCAACGCGATTGTCGCTTTTGGCTGGCGTGGTGCTTACTTTGCCATGGCTGTATTTACACTGGCGGTGGGCGCGGTCATTGTCATGGTTTTATCTCGCCTTAGTGGCGTGGAATCCACGGAAATTATTGATGCAGAGGCAGCCAGTCGAGACTTCAAACTTGCCAAGGTAAGCCGTACCTACTGGACAATTATGGCTGCGATATTTTGCCTGTCTCTGGGACTTGGCGGACTGATGATCCATTTTGTTCCCATACTGCTGGAGGTCGGCTTCACCACAGCAGAGGCCGCTAAAGTAGCAGGTGTGATAGGTATTGCCGTTGTGCTGGGCCGACTCTTGGTTGGTTTTGCAGTAGATCGTTTATTTGCACCAAGAGTAGCCATCGCCATTTTACTGGCCTGTATCTCTGGCGTTGTGGCGCTGGCGCTACTGGGTTCCTCTGTCGCGGTAGCAGCTGCATTTGTAATAGGTTTTTCAGTGGGCGCCGAAGTGGATCTTATAGGCTACCTAGTTGCCAGGTACTTTGGCATACATGCCTATGGCCAGATTTACGGCAGACAGTACGCAACCTTCTTAATTGCGACGGGCCTGAGTCCCGTTATTCTGGGTGCAGTTCGTGATGCCACCGGTACCTATACCGCATCCCTGTTTACCGCCGCGGCCTTTATGATTTTATCCGCCGCTCTATTTGCAAAACTGCCACAATTTGAACAACCCCAGAGTTAGGCATGCGGCTGGCCCTCCCAGTTGGACGTTCCACCTAAATTTTGGGCAATATGGCAATGCTAGAGGCTAGGCTGACAAGAGGCTTCTAGTCTGGTCAATCTCCCATCAAAGCATATGCGCTTTGATTCTTGGCGATCATCTCAGCTTCATCACACTCACTCATGCGCATATGCAACAGCTTCGAAGTGCGCTGCACAATGTCTCCCTCTGCTCTATCCAAAGTGCCATCAGAGAAAGCGACCCGCCACATCGCCGTCAATAATTTCTTTTTTTCTGCACGACTGAAATGCGTATTGATCTCGCGGGTAAACCGGTAGAGCGAATCAGCTTGAGAAACCTCAGCTTGAGCTAATTCTATTTCAGCCTGAGCTAATTCTATGAGAGTATCGACCTGGTTTCTGGGTAAGCCAAGAACCTGACAGATAGTCTGAGCGATCGAGGCTACCTCTTGATCATCCAAATTACCATCAATCACCATTACTTCTACCAATAAGCCAGCTGCAGCAAGATACTGCACGGTGATATCGTCTTTCCCTGATGCCAAAATATTTTGAGAAAAAAAACCACTTAATTTATCGGTCATTATTGATGTTCTCACCACAAAAATTCATTGTCACCCAGCGCTGACGTCCATACTTACACATAAGTCTACTAATGCTAACTCGCAAAATTTTACTCTGCCCTCTTTTGCGCTTCGAGCAAAACTTCAATCTGTCTCTCTAGCTGTTCTATCTCAATCTGCTGGGCTCGATGTTGCTGTTGAATGGCTGTTTGGTCAGCGTCCTCCCGGAGATATTCGGTGAGTCCGACGGGTGCCAATACCAAAAAAATAAAAAACGTTGCGGCTTCTGCAAAATGCCAAGAGGTAAAATTATTACCGTCAAAACCGCTGCCACTTTTACTAAGCGAGAGAAAGTAAAAAATAATATGAATAAAGGTACCAAAGAAAAGTAGTCTGGCGATTATAAAAATATTGGTTTTCGAAGTTTCAAAATTCGCCCCATCGGCAAACCAAAAAAGAATCCCAAGCCCAATGGAGACTAATGTCGCAGTAATATTGGCATCAACCAGTACCGCAAAGATATCTCGTTTGGCAAAAAAAATGGCGATAAGACTCCAGCCTAGAAAAAACGCCAGATGAAAACCATAAGTCCATCCTGCCTCGAAAAATAGCGCTAAAGGAAAGCGATTAATATAGGCATGGGCTATCACCAGGCTGATAAAAATAAGGACAACTCGCACCACTTCAGTGTTGGAAAGTTTGAAATCGATAGTCTCGTTAAAGTCCGTATTCTTGAGGCAAAAACCCAGACCAGTTATGCCCGCACCATAAACCATAGGGAAGAGAATATAGGTTACAGAATTGTAGGTATCTCCGACTGATTCAAACTCTGATATAAGGCTAAGCAGCCCTATGCAGGTACCACAGATACCCACAATCAGTGCAACATCCAGCAGCACTTTTGACAGGATTTGAGTAAAGAGCATTATCTGTTTAGTTTCGTCAAACCCTGCTCGATTTGCTTTAAAAATCAAAGCAGCGGTGGGCAGGCAAGAGCCTGCCACCAAAAAGATCATTAGAAACTGTGACCAGGTAAAGAAATAGTCGGGATAATTAAGCGTCATGGCATTTTCCAATTATTTTTATAGCCAGTGATGTATTTCCTTTGATCTATTAAAGCACTGTCCCGGGTTTTACAAAAGTCTTGTCGTCCATTGCCAGTCCCTTTGTCAGATACCTAGACAGGCAGCGCTGTGGTGTACTTTTTCTGCCGCAAAATAAGATGTGTGGTTGAGGCGCGAACAATACCCAGCCGCAGTAGCTTTTGCATAATAAATCGCTCTAGGCTCTCGGTGTCTTTTTCGATAATTTTTAATACGTAATCATTGGGTCCAGTGATCGAGGAACATTCAACAATCTGTTCCTGAAGAGCGACAAAATCATCCAGCATGGCAATGGTTTGCTCGGTGTGGTCGAGCAGGGCTATATGCACATAGGCCATGGCGGTGAGGTCTAGTTTCCTCGGATTGAGCATGGCCACATAACCATTGATAACCTCGGACTCCTCTAGTTTTCTTACCCGGCGCCAGCAAGGAGAAGTAGATAGGTTGACTTTTTCTGCCAGCTCTTGGTTGCCTATTTTGCCGTCGGCTTGAAGAACGCGAAGAATATTACGGTCGTGATGATCAATCTCTGCCATGGGTAATATATTCCTTTAAATATAATTTATTAGGTAAATATACCCGTTATTTATGCATTTTTCAGCCTTATAGCAAGCTAATTTCTGTTAATACGAACAATAATTATTACAAACATTAAATGTATTTAAGCGCTAAATTATGGCAAAAAAGACTAACTACATCGCCAAGGCTCCAGATGACGAGGGGCTAATACATTACTCCGATGAAGAGCATGCTGTTTGGCGTGATCTCTATGGGCAGCAGATTCCCAGCACTCGCCAATATGCCGATAAGGTCTATTTAAAGGGACTGGATTTGCTAGAGATGCCCGCTGATCGCATCCCCCAATGTCTTGAGATTAGCGAGCATCTAATGCCTTTAACCGGTTGGCATGTAGCGCCGGTACCGGCGCTAATTAGCTTTGGCCGCTTCTTTAATATGCTGGCGGAAAAAACCTTCCCCGCCGCATCATTTATTCGCTCCAGGGCAGATTTTGACTATATTGAAGAGCCGGATATTTTCCATGAAATCTTTGGCCATACTCCGCTACTAACGGATGAGGGCTTTGCTCATTTTTCTAACACCATTGGCAAAATCGGCCAACAGGTTGCGCCCGCCGATTATAGCTGGCTGATCAGACTCTATTGGTTCACCATAGAATTTGGCTTAACGGTGGAAAATGGTCAATACAAGGCCCTGGGTTCTGGCCTTACATCATCGCCAACAGAGCTGGTCTACAGTGTGAATAGCCCAGTGCCCGAGCGTCGGGAATTTAATGTGATTGATATTTTGCGCACCCCTTACAGAATCGATATTCATCAACCAGTGTATTTTGTGCTTGAAAATATAGATGATC
>JBMZST010000001.1:0-28479 GCA_049623265.1 Porticoccaceae bacterium | reverse complement strand
CCCAAGCCAATGCATGAGCAACCTCATAGGAGCCTTTATGACTTCCACGCATACCGGTAAGCGTCGGCGGATAATAGTCGCTGACAGTCTGCATTCCGTCCGCGGAGCTAAGGGGTTGCGCGATCAGTTGTCCGGGCAGCAAGAGGCCTGCACCGGCACCAATGGCTACGCCGTTTAGAAAATCTCTGCGCGTGATCTCAGCTGTCATAGTTTACTACCCCAGTTGATGGTTCTGGTGAATATTAGTCTTCAGCGACGGTCTGGGTATCAATGCTGTCATAAGGGGAGGTGCATGTCAATTGACATGCACCTCCCTTAATAACCGCGACCTACAAAGGTTTTGTTGGGCCGGGGAAAAATCGATTGGTCTGCTTCTGGTACTCCCTGTAGCCAGGTCTCTTCTGCGCCGAGTAATACTCTGAAGGCACCGCGCCCGTTATATAAACTAAGGTGCTGTACATAAACTTGGAGGCCAGTAAAAGACCCAATCCCAGTAGCCACCACAGCACCTCGGATTCAGCACCCCTTAGCGCGAGCCAGGACGGGATAGCTGCTATCGCCAGGCCATTCCAAACCATCCACTCGGCGAAATAATTGGGATGTCGACAGTATTTCCACAGGCCGACATTACAGACTTGATTCTGCTTGCCCGCTTTGCGCATAGCCCGGAGAAAGTTTAGCTTCTGCATATCCGCCAGGGACTCCATGGCAAACGCCAGAGCCCAGATTGCCAATCCCACCAGTTCCAGCAGGTGGAATTGCTGGCTGTTGTTGGCGGCAATAATAAATACCGGAAAGGCCAGAAATGAGGCGTTGGCCAGCCCCTGAGAAATAGCATCTACCTGCAGGGCCAGGCCAGTGTTAGTTTTGCCCTCCTGCTCCCAGACAATGCGCTGATACTGATAGCGGGGAAACTCGGTTTGCAGCAGCCCCATGCGCCACATTTTCAGTGCACCCAGGCCCATTCGCAGCCCAATCAAAATAATCGCGGCACTGACAATGCCAGAGCGCAGCCAATAACCCTGGCTGTAAATAAAACTAATGATGCCCAGCACCACCAAACCCCAGGGCCAGCCAATATCCACATAGCTCATACGCCCGGTGCGCCAAATAGGTATGCATACCACCAGGCTGAATAACACCAGCTGACCCAGTGCATTGACAGTGGCCAGTTCGGCCAGTGTCGCACTGTTTAAAAGTACAATCAGCCCTAACAGAAAGGCATACAGTGGACGAAAATAGTGCATGATGATTTCCCAATCTAAGGGTTAATAGAGTTGCTCCAGGGTTACGCTGTCACCGCGTTCCAGTCTATGAATCAGACCACTGATTTTGCGATTGACCGGCGTATCCAGTCCTAGCCTCTCACCGCGCTTCACCACAGCTTCATTAAGAAACTCGATTTCAGTTTTTCTACCCTGAGAGATATCTTCCCACATCGAGGAGCGAGCATGGGGATCTATATCTAACATGGCCTTGGCCAGCCGCAAAAACAGCCAGTTGGGCAAACTCAGTATGGTTGGCATCCAGGCGGGCTTAACCGCTGTAAACTGCCCCAGCTCGACCCCCTCTGCTGCAGCCACCTGCAGCCACTCGCGCTGGGCCGCCGCATAGAGTCTGCGCAGTTTGCGATTCTCAAGCTGGGTTTTAATCGGCAGATCTGCCACGGCATTCAGGGCATTGTTCAGATTAAGCAGCAACTTTCCGTAGATCAGGGGCTGCATATCCCGGTGCAGCTCACAGGGGAACCCAATGGCACCCAGCTGCTCAGCGAGCTGCTCTGTCACCTTGGTCCGGTGCATCACAAATGCCCCCTCAGTACCCCGATGGAAGCAGGCATTGTCCAGGCTCAGTATATTGAACGGCGTAATGCCCTGCCAAACGGCATTATCGGGCAACTGGTGCTGAATAGCCTCCAGGCTATCGAGACCATTTTGCATAAAAAACAACTGGGCGCCATCCTCCGCCAGCTGCTTTAAATCCGCTACTGCGGCCTCCAGCTGATGGCATTTTAGGGTGACAAATACTGCATCAAAGGTCTCACCTGCCAGCTGGGTAATCAGCCCAGTGGGCATGACCTTTTCATTTTGGCCGGTATAGTCTGTAAGGGTGACACCCCCAGCCTCCAAGATAGAATCGCGAATACGCGGGCGACAAATCAAACTGACATCATGGCCGCACAGCTGCAGCAGTCCGCCCAGATAACAGCCGGTGGAGCCGGCGCCATAGATTGCTAGTTGCATGCAGTTATCACTCCCCCTGGCTCCGACCTTGGTTCTATTGTTATCTCTGGGCCGTTTAGTCGAGCACTAAATACTTAGATCGCGCAGATTGTAATCCTTCAGCTCGGCCTTGGCACTCTCATCCCAATGGAAAGTTTTACCGGCCTCGACAAATGGCTGATATTGATAGGGCTCTTCATCGGGGAAACGTCGCTTGCGCGCATCTATGGCATAGCCCAGAGGTTTTGACCGCTCATCAATCAGAGCTTCATCGTAAAACATGGGCTCACTGTACAGACCTGGCCCCTGAATACCCAGTACCGATGAACGGCGGTGAAAGCCAAAATTCACTGTGACTCTGGGCTCAAAACCGCAGTTAGGGAATGAGCCATGCAGTAATTGTCGGTTGCAAATAATCACATCACCTGGGTTACACACCAGCGGCACCATACCCTGAATTCGCTCACTGCCCGACTCTGCAATCAGTTTTTTAATATCAATTTTGCCCACCTTATGACTGCCCGGTTGCACCCAGACACCGTTGACAGCGGTGCTGCCATAGACCTGGGCCATAAAATTAAACCCATGAATGCCCTCATCAAAGTTCTCACTGTCCCAGTGAGTGTCGCCATCCTGATGCCAGGACACTGCGGCACCAACACCGGGCTCTTTGATAAATAGGCTTTCATTAAAGGGCGCAAAATCACTGCCATTCACCGCCTCGGCCACACGCAAAAGTTGAGGATGGCCATACACGCGCAAACAGCTCTCAGAAAACTGCAATGAGCCCAGCAGTATAAATGGCGCGAACTCTGGAGCCGAAGCACTGGCCTCTGGCTCAAACAACTTGACCTGATGGCGGCCATTGGCCAGCTCAGTGCCGCCCAGAGGGTCGCCCAAAGGTTTGGACCATACCAGGTTGGGGCCCACACAGTCTGCACCCAAAGCCGGCTTGCCGTCCTTGGTTAACTTGCCATTGGGCTCCGCAGGATAGGACGCCCGTATCTGGTCCAAATCCTCTTTGATATCCTGCAACTCGTCCTCAGCCAGCACATTCTCAAAGATATAAAAGCCGTATTTGGAGTAGGCACTGAGGATATCTGCGGCTAGATTACCCTCCTCGTCAAAGCGAATAGGGCCGCGGTTATCCAGCGCGTAAGCGCTGCGCTCGCCCTCAGTTAAATAGCTGTGCATGGCCTCGGCATCATCGCCGTAATGGGCGGCACAGGCTGCAATGGATTCACTGATATCTTGTTTCATAAAAAGGCCTTTGTTAAGATTTTACTGTTTTTATTATGCATCAATTTTAATAGGTAGTTAAATCTGTGGTCAAGGGTCTTTATCCAGGGTTATACGATGAGTAGTCCTGTGCTAGCACGGGGCAATGTCACCCGCCAAGCGAACAAGAAATTACGTCGCCAGCGGATTCTCGATATCGCCAAAAATTTAATCGCCTCCCAGGGTTTCGAAGCGTTTACTCTGAGTCAGCTCGCCAAGGAAGCCGGCGTATCTACTCCCACCATCCACAATCTATTTGGCAAAAAAGATGATATTTTTCAGGAGCTTGTCTCACAGATGGTCGATACCATTGGCCTGGCTCTGTCTAACCCCAATATGTCTGACCCCATAGAGGGTGCTGAGGTGTTTACCGATAACCTGCTGCATCTGTACAAGCAGGACGAGGCATTTTACCGCTCTGCCTTTATGGCCGCTGACCGCACCGGGTTATTTGACCCCGAGCTGCCCAGCGGCATTTTCCACCAGTCCCTGCAAATAGCCGAGCGCCTCTGTGCCCAGGCGCTAAAAGACGGTTTTCTGCAGGGCAATATAGAAACCGCCAAACTGGCAAAGCAGCTGTTTGCCTGTCAGCGCCTCGCTCGCCAAGACTGGGTTAATGGCTATATAGATCTGGACCGCTATCGCCAACAGGTATTGACCGGCATCTGTATCACCTATGCCGCCGATGCCACCCCAGAGTTTTTATCTCGGCTATGCCAAAAGATCCAGGCACTCAACGCTCTGTAACCCCTTTTAGCGCTGGTAGCGCCAAGCTAATTCAACTACCCGCTTATTCTTAAGTCTCCACTGTGCGCACTAGCAGGATAGCTAGTACCCAAGGCTCAGCTGATCTGTGATTATCTGTCACAGTAACGGCCCTTCTTTCTGTGTCCTAAAAGGGCGACCAATAAAAGCCTAAAAGAGAGGCATGCAAAAACATTGCCCGAGAAATAGCCAAACTATGAGGAAACAGTTATGACTCAAATGTCTGAATCGCTTCAATCCGTATTTGCCCTGCAGTCCCAGCACAAATGGGTGAATAAAACCTCAACCGCTGAGGAGCGCATTGAAAAGCTTCTTAAATTAAAAGCAGCAATACAGGCGCGGGAAGATGATGTGGTAAAGGCATTAGATGCAGATTTACGCAAAGACGATGAGGGCGGTCGCGGCGAAGCAGCGCCAGTCTATGGCGAGATTGATCAGGTTGCTGCCCAACTGGCGGGCTGGATGGAACCGGTTGAAGCAGATCCCACACCATTTGTAGAGAGCCGCGCCAAGATCACCTCAGAAAGCCGCGGCATCGTGCTGTTATTTAGCCCCTGGAACTACCCTTTCGCCCTGCTATTTCAGCCTCTGGTGTCGATTATCGCAGCAGGCAACTGTGCTCTGGTCAAGCCCAATGAATTGGCTCCCCATGTCAGCAAGCTTGCTGCTGAAATTATCAATGACGTCTTCGATCCAAAAGATGTGGCCGTGTTTGAAGGCGGCGTCGACCTGGCCAATGAAATGCTGGAATTGCCCATTGACCATATCTTTTTTACCGGCAGCCCAGCGGTTGGCAAAATTGTTATGACTGCAGCCGCCAAGCATCTGGCCTCCGTCACCCTGGAATTAGGCGGCAAAAACCCTGTAATAGTAGACCGCAACTGCGATCTGCAAACCTCGGCCGCAACCATTGCCGCCTTCCGCAATGTCAACAATGGTCAGGTCTGTCTCTGCCCGGAAAATATCTGGGTACCAGAGGAGATGGCCGAGGAGTTTATGGCAGTGGTGCAAGGTACCTTTCAGGCCATGTTCTACAAAGACGGTAAGCTCAACCCAGAGACCAATGGCAAAATTATTGACGAGCGCAATTACCAGCGCGTCAAAGGCTATATTGATGATGCCCGAGCCAAAGGCGCCACCATTGTCTGCGGCGGTGATGGCGACCCGGAACTGCGCTCAATCCACCCCACCATTATGACGCAGGTACCTGCCGATGCGCGGATTATGGGCGAGGAGACCTTTGGTCCTATTCTCAACCTGTTTACATACAAAGAAGTGGATGAAGCCATTGACCATATTCGACAGCAGCCCAAACCCTTGGCGCTGTATATATTTACCAATGACGATGAGTTCAGTGAGATGGTCATGAGTAAGACTTCCTCCGGCGGCGTGACAGTCAATAACTGCCTGATGCATGTGGCGGTGCCAGGCATGCCCTTTGGCGGTGTTAATAGCAGCGGCATAGGAGCCTATCACGGTGTCTTTGGCTTTAAAGAACTCTCTCACCAAAGATCCGTTCTGTTTATGTAAACAGATTTGGTCGCTAACTCAGAAAACAGGCAAAAGAAGTTATGGCACAGAACGCAATGGATCAGGAAACCTATGACCTATTTCTTAATACGCTAAAACGCTATGTCAAAGAGCGCATGGTGCCTGCGGAACAGGAAGTCATCGAGGGCAATGAAATTCCAGAGCATATTCTCCGGGAGATGCGCGAGCTGGGAATTTTTGGTCTCAATATAGCCGAAGAATATGGCGGCGCCGGTATGAGTGCCAGCCAGTACCTGCAGGCGCTAACCGAAATGTCCTGGGCAGCGCCGGCCTATCGAGCCATTATGGCCATAGGCAATGGGATTGTTAATACAGCGCTGAGCAAAAATGGTACCGAAGAGCAAAAGCAGCAATGGCTGCCAGCTATTGCCCAGGGTGCTGTGGCCGCATTTGCCATCACAGAGCCCGGCTCTGGGTCAGACAGTGCCGCCATGCGCTCAATGGCTGTAAAAGACGGCGATAGCTATGTGCTCAATGGGGTAAAGCGCTATATCAGTAATGCCCCTTTTGCCGATGTTATTCTGGTGATCGCCCGCACTTCCACTGAGGATTTGCCCAAAAATGGTCATATCAGCGCCTTTCTTGTGCCCACAGATACGCCTGGGCTAAGCATTGGCAAGCCCGATAAAAAGATGGGCCAACAGGGTGCGCAGATTGCTGATGTCATCCTTGAAGACGCGCGTATACCAGCCTCTGCACTGCTGGGTGAGCAGGAGGGCAATGGCTTTCAGATCGCCATGAACTCCCTGAATAATGGGCGGCTATCTGTGGCGGCAGCCTCTCTGGGCTCATCCAAACGAGCCCTGGACAGCGCCATTCGCTACGGCATGCAACGCACAGCGTTTGGCGAGCAGGTTACAAGCTTTCAGCTAACCCAGGCTAAAATCGCTGACTCCAGAGCAGATATCTATGCTATGGAATCCATGCTGCAAGATGCTGCTGCCAAACTGGATCAGGGTCAGGATATTCGACTGGAGGCCGCCTGCGTAAAAATGTTTGCCTCGGAGGCCTGCGGCAGAATTGTTGATCGGGTGGTGCAGATATATGGCGGCGCCGGCTATATACAGGACTATGATGCAGAGCGTTTCTTTCGCGACTCCCGCCTCTATCGCATCTTTGAAGGCACAACAGAAATCATGCAGCTGGTGATTGCCAGAACCGTATTGCAGGAATACGAGCGGGGACTGGTGTAACAGCTTGAGGCCAACTGCTACGTTGACTGATTAGAGCTAGGGTTGACCGTATGCTGTCAACCCTAGCCCCGCCTAAAGCGCCTACCCTATCTGGGCGTCATGCGAATACCACCATCCATGCGAATGGTCTCGCCATTGGTGTAGTCACTTTCAACAATATAACAGGCCAGATGGGCAATTTCTTCGGCGCGTCCCAGCCGCTTAGGGAACAACACAGTTGCCTCCAGCGCATTAAAGATATGCTCAGGCATTTTATTGAAAATCGGCGTATGGATCAGGCCCGGGGCAATGGTATTGACTCGGATACCATGCTCTGCCAAGTCTCTTGCCACGCAGATGGTCATACCAATAATACCCCCCTTTGATGCGGCATAAGCGGACTGACCAATTTGGCCCTCGTACCCGGCCACGGAGGCAGTATTGATAATCACCCCGCGGGAGCCACATTCGGTAACCGGCTCCTGGGTCGCCATCTGCGCCGCCGCCAGACGCAGCACATTAAATGTGCCGATCAGATTGACATCAATCACTTTTTTCCAGTGATCCAGGGGATGGGGGACGTTCTCGCGACCCACAGTTTTCATGGCACCGCCAATACCAGCAAAATTATTACAGATATGAATGGCACCGAATTGACTGACAGCAGTTTCTACAGCGGCGGCCACATTGTCTTCCTGGGTAACATTGGTATTGACATAAATAGCGCCATCACCGAGCTCCTCTGATAAAGCATTACCACGCTCATCGTTCATATCCATGATCACTACCTTGGCACCTTTGGCCACATAGGCTCTGGCCGTAGCCTCTCCCAGACCTGATGCTCCCCCGGTAACCAGCGCTACTTTGTTTTTAATATCCATTACATACCCTTTCGTGTTTTTAATTAAAATTATTCGGCGCAATATTTCGTCGAGAAAATTGCCTGCCTCTCAGTTTAACAACTCCAGATTTAACATACCCCTCAAGTTCTTATCATTTGTATTAGTAACGCCAAAAGCCGATTAAGCTGCAATAGCAAGCTGGTATACTTTTTCTCAACTTGCAGTCTACTGCCTCTAAAATAACAGGCCCCAATATGAGCATTTTATCCGGCATTAAAATCATTGAGATTGAAGGCATAGGGCCCGGCCCATTTTGCGGCATGCAGCTGGCCGACCTGGGTGCAGATGTGCTGCTGGTTAAGCGCCCAGGCCATGGCAGTGACACGACTGGCTCGGGCGATACTGCGGTGCTAAATCGCGGCAAACGAATTATCCAACTGGATCTAAAAGACAGTGCCCAGCAACAGCAACTGCTGGCGCTGATTGCCCATGCCGATGGCTTGATTGAGGGCATGCGCCCCGGGGTGATGGAGCGTCTGGGGCTAGGCCCAGAACTCTGTCTGCAAAAAAATCCGAAACTCGTCTATGGACGGGTCACTGGCTGGGGGCAAACTGGCCCCCTGGCTCAGGCAGCGGGACATGATATCAACTATATAGGGCTCTCCAGCGCACTCTGGTATTCCGGCAGGCCCGGGGATCCGCCGGTGACACCACCCACACTGATCGGTGATATTGGCGGCGGTGCCCTGCACCTTACCATTGGCCTGCTAGCGGGGATTTTTAATGCCTACCGCACCGGCAAGGGCGAAGTGGTTGACGCGGCCATGGTAGATGGCTCTGCCAATATGATGAACCTGCTGTTCTCCTCCAGAGCCAGCGGGAGACTGAGCAATGAGCGGGGCAAAAGTCTGCTCGACGGCCCCCATTGGTATGATAGCTACCAGTGCAGCGATAACAAATTTGTCACTCTGGGAGCGCTGGAACCACAGTTTTACCAGCTGTTGCTCGAAAAACTGGGCCTTGTCGAAGATAAGGATTTTGCCGATCAGCACGACAGTGAAAAATGGCCAATGCAAAAAGCCAAACTGGGACAGCTGATCCGCGGACAGACTCAGGCCTACTGGTGTGAGCTATTAGAGGGTACCGACGTGTGTTTCTCACCGGTGCTCAACCCCGACGAGGCTGCCCAGCACCCTCACAACCAGGCGCGCCAGGTATTTTTAACCCGGAATAACAATCTGGAAGCCAATCCAGCCCCGCGTTTTCGCGACCACCCTTTCACCAGGCCAGCCAATGGCGAGCGCGTGGAACCAAAGTCCATCTTAGCGCAGTGGTCGAAGGGCAGTTAGTCGAAGGACAGTAATCAGCGAAGCTAATGACCGGCGGCTGAGCTTATTCTGGCCGCCTTGGCCAATATCTGCTCGGCCAATCGAAGATGAGGAATATCTACCATTTTGCCATCCAGTTGCAGTGCTCCCGCACCAGGGTTGGCGGCAAATAAGTCGACAAGTTTCTGAGCATGGGCTACCTCGTCCTCCGAGGGAGAGAACGCCTGGTTAATAATATCGATCTGAGCGGGATGAATGGCCAGCTTGCCGCTGTAGCCAATACGGCGTGCCGATGCACATTCGGCTGCCAAACCCTCGGGGTTGCGAAAATCAGTAAATACCGTATCCAGAGGCTGCACCCCCAGTTCGCGGGCTTTGGCCAAGCAGAGGCTGCGAACCAACTCGAACGGCGGTAAAAAATTCCCCTGGGCATCACGATTAGCGGGAGCGCCCAGTTCTGTCGCCAAATCTTCCGGGCCCCAACTCAGACCGACCAGTCGCTGACTGCTGTTATCAATGCTATCTAAGCCAAAAATGCCTCTGGGCGTCTCCGCTGTAATAGCGATGATTTTGGTGCTGCCTGGCGAGATACCGTTGTCAGCTTCCAATTGGTCCAGCTGCTCAGCGAGCTGGGTCAGCTGCTCACCCGCCTCAAGCTTAGGCAATAGGATAATCTCTGGCGCGCCTACCATTACCGCCGCCAAATCCGCCTGTAAATGGCCTGTGTCCATGGCGTTAACGCGCACGGCTATACACTGCTCGCCGCGATGCCTCTCGCGCAGTGTGCGCTGAACCAGTTGTCGGGCCCTGGGTTTGTCAGACTCAACAACAGAGTCCTCCAGGTCAAAGATAATAAGGTCTGCTGCAATGCTGCTGGCTTTACCAAGCATTTTCTCATTGCCACCGGGGATAAAAAACGCTGTTCTAAATTCATTCATAGGGAGAGATACTACCCTGATAGCCTCGCCCAATCACTATTAAAAACGCTATAGCTCAAGACTGAGTTTAGGGTTATTGTAAGGCGACATAATAAGCGTGACAGCAAACCTAAAGTCACTAATAACAAGCCGGTACATTCGACTATGAAAAATCCTGATGAATCCATTGATTGGAGCCAAGTGCGCGCGCAAAGTGCTCGCGAATCTCAACGCAAACAGGTAAAAATGCTGCAGGAAGGCAACCAGATGGCTGATGCGCCACTGCCTCTGCACAAGTCCATCTATATTAATGAAGACCGCTTCCAGGCCGAGCGGGAGCATATTTTCCTGTCACAACCCCTGGTTGCCTGCCTGTCTGGCGATATAGCCAATCCGGGAGATACGATTTTATTTGAAGCCGCAGGCCCCTCTATCCTGGTTAGCCGTGGCAAAGATGGCACGGCGCGCGCCTTCCTTAATATGTGTACCCACAGAGGTGCAAAGCTGGTGGAAGAAGCAGAGCCCTGGTCAGGCGTTAAAAACCGCCTCACCTGCCCTTTCCATGCCTGGACCTTTGACAACACCGGGCGTCTTATCGGGCAGCCGGGTAAAGAAGGGTTTGAAAAATGCGCTATCGGCGGACGCAATTTGATCGAGCTGCCCTGCGCCGAACATATTGGTCTGGTATTCGTCAAAGCGGACCCGGATGCCGGCGAGATAGATGCCGAGGCATTTCTCGGCGACTATGCCAATGTGCTGGCGCAGCTAGAATTATGGCGAGCAGAGCCGGTGAAAAAAGGCGTGCTTACCGCCGACTCCAACTGGAAGTTCGCCCTGGACACCTACGGTGAGAGCTACCACTTCAGCACATTACACAAATCGACTATCGCCAATACCAACTACACCGACAAGCAGGTGTTTGAAGGCTTTGGCCCCCATCACCGCATTGAATTCCCCAAGCTGTCCACAGGCGATCTGATTGGTCTGGATGAGAGCGAATGGCCGGAGACAATTTATGGTGGCGTTCACTACCTGTTCCCCAACACTGTCATATTTTTTGGCGCTGTGGCCGAGGGTGTGTTTTTTACTCAGGTATTTCGCCTGTTCCCCGATGGTGTCGGCAAGACCAGATGTCAGTTTGCTGTCTATGCACCTTTTGGCGTTGAATCAGAGGCCCACCGCGAAAGCTGTATTGCCGCCTACGATGCCACTGCGACTGTGGTGCAAGACGAGGATTATCGTGTCGCATCCCATGGTTATGCCAACCTGATGGCCGCCGCCAAAGACTATCATGTGGTGTTGGGTGCAAACGAACTAGCACTCCAGGTGGTCCATGAGCATATTGCCAAAGCCATTGGTATGCCTCTGGATCAGCACTAAACCAACAATTAAGCCGCGACATGCTCAGCCAACGGCAGGCGCAGCCATGCCCGCTGAGCCGGAGAAAACTCAGGCACTATCAAAACCGTGTATTGGTTGCACAGGGCGCCACAGCTATGCTGATTTATAAAAAGGAGATCAAGGGATGGCAATAGTATCAGTCGTAGGTGCAACAGGTCGGCAAGGTCTTGCACAGATTAAACAGCTACTTAATCAAGGGTACGAGGTACGGGCGCTGTCTCGTAACGCATCGCCCAATCTGGGAGAATTTACCCACAAAGTCCAAACCAGAATTATGGATATCGAGGACGAAGCCTCCATCGAAGCGGCCATAGAGGGCTCCCAGTATGTATTTTATAACCACCCATTAAATCTCAACTTTAAGCGCGAAGAACTCGCCAGCAGCCTGGGACGTGCCAGCAAGAAAGTCGGCATTGAGCGACTGGTGTGGAATACCGCAAGCTGGATACCAGACCGCCCTGGCGATAGCCACACATACAGCGGCAACACCAGGGGCATCAGCGCACTGTGGGAGACTGGCGTTCCAGCGACGGTATTTGGTGCCGTGCTATTTATGGACAACCTTCTTACCGACTGGGCGCGCCCCATGCTGATGAATGAGAAGCGCTATATCTATCCCCATGCGCCAGAGATAGGGGCAAACTGGATCTGCCTTGATGATGTAGCCAAGGTCATGATGGCCTCATTGGACCGGCCTGATATGGTCGGCAGCTGGATGAATATTGGTGGGCCAGAACGGCTTACAGGCGCTGAGGTGGCAGCCACTCTATCAGAGGCCATTGGCTTCGAACTGGATTATGATCCCTGCACACCGGAAGAGTTTGCCCAGCTTCTGGTCGAGGCCATGGGTGACTCTGTGGCCGAAGAGAAAAGAAAGGGATTTGCCAGCTATATCTCTGAGGTATACCACTACAACAACACCTCTCCAACTACGCCCTTTGCAGTGAACATAGACTACATGCTCGATCGCCTGCCAGAGATTAAATTGGAAACCCTGGCGTCCTGGGCTGCCAGGCAAGACTGGTCTGGCAGTGGCGAATTTAGACCCTCAGGGGGCTAGGAGCCAGACTGCTCAGCTCTACAACCCTCAATTCACGCCAAATGATGGCAGGCCATGACCTGTGCAGACGGGGAATGACTTCAAAAATATAAATTAACAGGAAATAGATCCATCCCATTATGACTAACTTACTGACCTATAAAGTTCATGAAGATGTTGCCGTTGTCACCATAGATTCGCCACCGGTGAATGCCCTTGGTTTTGATGTGCGCCGATCCATTGTCGAGGGTTTTGAACGCGCCGCGGCAGACACCAATGTCAAAGCAATTGTGTTGGCCTGCGATGGCAGAACATTCTTTGCCGGCGCTGATATACGGGAATTTGGTCAACAACCAAGATCACCCATACTGCCCGAGGTTATAGCCCTGATCGAATCGAGCCCAAAGCTAACCCTGGCGGCACTTCATGGCACACCTCTTGGCGGTGGACTGGAAACTGCGCTGGCTTGCCACTACCGCATCGCAAAGTCGGGCACCAGAGTGGGACTTCCCGAGGTCAATCTAGGGCTGCTGCCCGGTGCCGGTGGCACTCAGAAGCTACCCCGTCTGGTTGGCATACCGGCAGCGCTGGAAATTATCACCAGTGGTCGACAAATCCCATCTGATGAGGCACTGAAGCTGGGCCTGATAGACAAAATAGCAGAGGGCGACGATCTTACCGGCGCGGCCATTGACTATGCCAGGGCACTGGTGGCAGAGAATGCCGACCGAACCCTGGTGCGAGATCGCAACGAAAAAACCGCGGAGCACCGAGGACAGACTGAAGTTTACGATGCGTTTATGGCAAAGAATGCCCGGCGTTTTCGCGGCTTTAAATCAATACAGAATATTGTTAAATCCATTCAGCTGGCGGCTGATCTGCCCTACGACCAGGGCCTAAAGCGCGAACGCGAGCTGTTCACAGAACTGCAGCAGAGTCGCGATGCCAGCGCGCAGCAGCATGTATTTTTCGCTGAGCGCGAGACCAGCAAGATCCCCGATATACCCAAGACTACAGCCAGTCGCCCTATCGACAGTGTCGGTATTATAGGTGCAGGTACCATGGGTGGTGGTATTGCCATGAATTTCCTCAATGTGGGTATTCCTGTCACCCTGCTGGAACAGCAGCAAGAAGCCCTGGATCGAGGAATCAGCGTTATCAGAAAAAACTATCAGCGCTCAGTGACCAGCGGGCGCATGACCGAGGCCACTCTAGAACAGCGGATGAGCCTGATTACCCCCTCTCTGGACTACAGCGATCTGGCATCAGTAGACCTGATTATCGAAGCGGTGTTCGAAACCATGGAGGTCAAAAAAGCGGTGTTTAAAAGTATTGATGCCGTGGCCAGACCGGGCTGTATTCTGGCATCCAATACCTCTTACCTGGATCTGGATGAGATCGCTAGCGTCACCGCAAGACCGGAGGATGTAATTGGACTGCACTTTTTCTCGCCAGCAAATGTTATGAATCTATTAGAGGTTGTACGCGGTGCCAAGTCTGACCCAGAGGTGATAAACACCGGTATGCGCCTGGCAAAAACAATCCGCAAAACCCCGGTGCTGTCACGGGTTGGCTGGGGCTTTATTGCCAACCGCGTTATGAAGGTGCGTGGCTATCAGACGGATAACCTTATTCTGCAAGGTATCAACCCGGAAATTATCGATAAGGTGATCTACGACTATGGCTTTGCCATGGGTCCAGTGGCCATGAAAGATCTGGTGGGTCTGGATGTACTTGGTCGCGACTCCACTGAGCGCACGGTGGAGTCTGTGCTGGTCAGCATGGATCGCCTGGGCCAAAAGAAGAATGGCGGCTACTACGACTACGACCAAAATCGACAGCGCACAATGTCTCCGGTGGCGGCCGAGGTGATTCGCCAGGTAGCCGAGGAGAAAGGCGTAGAGCCTGTGCCAGCGGATGAAGAGGAAATACTGGCGCGGCTGCTGTATCCCGTGATTAACGAGGGCGCCAAAGTGCTCGACGAAGGCATAGCCCTGCGCAGCTCTGATATTGATATCGCCTGTATTAAAGGCTACAACTGGCCGGTGTATAAAGGTGGACCCATGTTCTGGGCCAATACCATTGGTCTGGACAGGGTGCTCAATAAATTGCGGGAATTTGAGCAGCGCTTTGGCGATGCCTTCACCCCCTCTCCCTATCTGGTTCGATTGGTCGAGGAAGGCAAAGAGTTTTAGATCTAAGCTTTTGCCAGACCAATAGCCCAAGAGTACCCTAGGTACTCTTGGGTGCGGTGTCGCTGGCCAACCACTTGTTCAGGGTCTCGTAGAAATGGCGCAGCTTGGACTCCTGATAGCTGGCCAGAATCACTTCGCCTTTGGGATGATTGCGCAGTCCCTTCTGTACCATGGGATGATTCAATGCATCCTGGTTAAATACCTTTAGCAGATACCCGGCAAAGTCGGGCGCCTCGGTGTAATCATCATCCAGATCCAGGAATGTTGGCTTGGCTGGCGCTGGGCGCTCTTGCCCCTCGGGAACAGGTACCATATACATCACTTCATGCAGTGACTGCTCCGGGTTATCCCCGTCAGGCCTAAAGCGATAGAAGATCGGATTAAAGTCTCCCCAGGGGCTGAGATTGGGGAACAGATTAAAAAAGATAGCCTCATTGAAATCAGCATCGCTGACTTCGTCGATAGCGTCACCGAAGGAGGGTCGGAACTGATCCCGCATAAACGCTGCACGCGCCTGGCGGTACACATAGGGCGAATCCGGATCTGTGGGATAGCTGTCGGGCATATCCTCCTCACCAGCCTTTAGCTTGCCACCTATCCAATTACACAGATGGGGATCGGCGGACTGCACCTCACCCTCAATGTAGTTGGCCGCACTGTCAAAGCGCCCGGTGTTGCCTTTGCGGTCAGTTACCTCAACCAGATCTTCTTCAATACGCCTGTAGGTGTGACCACTGATGGGATGACAGAAGCTCTGGAATACCTTGCCATCGGGAAACGCCTGATAGTCTGGATCATGATGGTCAATATGGGGACTGGGTGGCCCAGAGGCAGAAATAGCCCGGGAGAAGTTACCCCAGACATCGTATTTTGAGTTTGAATCCGCAAAGGTAGGCAACAACTCAGGGTGTGTGCCCACTACATGATAGCTCTCCATAAAGGCGTCCTGAGCCACCTTCCAGTTACAGGGCAGGCGCTTAATTAAATGGGCGGCTTTAAAGCGTCGCGAGAAAGGCACCTGAAAGTGCCGGTCCAGGTCACCTATATAATCTTCCAGCGACTCACAGTCAGGGTCTGGATTGATAAACACAAACCCACCCCAGTGGCCCACATTGACCTCAGGTAGCGAATAGGACGCCTTATCCGATGCTATGGTAGGAAAATCCCATTCACAGGGAACCTCTCGCAATTTGCCATCCAGGCCCCAGGACCAGCCATGAAACGGGCAGCGTATGACCTTCAGACCTTTGCGATGGTTGTCGCAGAGTTGCCGGCCGCGGTGCAGGCAGGCATTGGGAAAAGCCTTAACTTCATCGGGCGCGGTGCGCACAATTATGAATGACAGGCTGGCGATATCATACACATGGGTATCGCCCACATTGGGGATATCATCCTCATGACAGGCCATTTGCCAGACTCGTTTCCACAGGCGTTCAACTTCCAGGTCGTGCTCTTCTTTGGAATAGAAGCGCCGCACATCCACCTTGGTTACACCTGGGGGCATAGGCGACTCTTCCAGATAGACGGCTGGAGGTGGAACAGCATCACCATCGACGATTTCTTTATAACTGATTCCGTTTGAGCGATCAGTACCTGTTACCGTTTCAACCATAGTCTTATCACCTTGTTGTTTTACTGTTTTGGCAATTCGCCAGAGCGCTTCTCCAGACTGGGAGTTTGCTACACAGCCTGTTCCGGTTCTACATCCTGCTCAAGGTCCGGCGACATTGCCCGGGCCGTCCACCAATAATAGAGCGAGCCAACCACGGCGGCTCCAATACAGACTGTAATCAATGCGTAATTCAGTGATTTTGCTCCGTACTCAGCCGCCAGAGAATCACTTAACATGCCCACCAATAGCGGGCCGAGCGCAGCGCCCATCAGGCTGTTTATCATTAGGGCAAAGGAGGAGCCAACGGCTCGCTCTCCCGCACCTAAGGACGATTGCAGCACCGAGAGGGTGGCACCCTGGGGAATCATAAAAACGAAGTACGCGATAACAAAGAAGGCGATAAACAGCTGGAAGCTAGGCGCCGTAACACAGAACCAAAGCGCCACCACCACAATCACCGTGGCTGCAGCGGGAATCCAGGCAAGCCAGCGAGCATCCCGCTTGGCCATATAGTCGGTGAGAAAGCCACCCACCAGAGGACCCGGTATCCCGGCGGCAATATAGGTAAGACCCAGATAGAGGCCCACCTTGCTCAAAGACACATCGAAGTTGCGCAACATAATGGGCGCCAGCCAAAATGCCATGGCATAGCCAATCATAGTGAGCATGGCAAAGGAAATACTGATACGAATATACACCGGATTGGCAGACAGCGACCTCAGGGTGTCCCGGATGCTCTTGGCCTGCTTGTCCTCCGCATCACCGGCATCCAATCGCCCGCGCTGGGGCTCCTTTACCGTAAGGAAAAACAGTATCCCCAGAAGAACTCCCGGAATACCCAACACAAGGAAGGTCTTGCGCCAGCCGAGCAGCTCACCAAGAATGCCGCCAATAATCAGCCCACCGCCGGTGCCCAGTGCAGCGCCGACCATATAGACGCCCATGGCACGTGCCCTCTCACTTGGCTTAAAGTAATCGGCAATCAGAGAATAGCTGGGCGGACTGCCACCGGCCTCCCCCACACCCACACCGAGGCGCGCCAGAAATAGGCTGTAAAAACCAACAGCCGCACCACAGAGCGCCGTCATACCACTCCACAGAACCACGGCCAGCGACAGAATATTTTTGCGGTTGCCCACATCTGCCCAACGGGCAATAGGAAAACTCATCAGGGCGTAGAACAGAGCAAATGCCAGGCCCACTAAGAGGCCAACCTGAGTATCAGAGAGATAGAAATCCGCTTTGATGTCTTCCATCAGAATGGACATGATTAAGCGGTCTGCGATATTAATCATGGAGACCACAGTCACCATAATCAGCACATAATACCGGTAGTGTTTGCCCATGCGGGTATCCCTCTAGCCAACAAGAATCGTTGTTTGATCTGTTTCCCGGCCAGCCCTGTGTGGCCGCCGATACAGATGGTTATTGTTGTTGCGATTCTCGAGCACTCGGCGGCCTTAATGGGCTCAGGCCTATGAACTCACCAAGCTCGATGGGTGACTTCATAAGCGCACTGCTGCTCGTAGCGAACGTTTCAACGATAACCTGAAACGCTCGGATAAGGTATAGCGATTTTAATAGTGTATGGGCCCGAACTAGTCGTTGGCGCCCAGATAACCCAGCTGCCCCGCTTTAAAAATTGTCTGGGCGCGGTTCACTGCATTCAGCTTTTCGCCGGCACGCTGCATATGGTAGCGAATAGTGGCATGGGAGAGATCAATAATGATGCCAATCTCTTTATCAGTCTTGCCAATCGCCGCCCAGTGCAGGCATTCGACCTCACGCTTGGACAACACACAGTCGGAGGGAATACGACGGGTAGTTCTGATAGCAGAGACATAACCAGTGATAAAGCGGCGTATCAGCAAAGCAAAGAAATCTGCGTATTTCTCATATATCTCTGCCAGATCAGTTTTAGACCTATCCAGCGAGTGGATACTGTTTGCCGAAATCTGCCCGAAAGGTAAGTGGATAGGGATAAGTACCGCCGACTGAAAACGCGTGGTCTCTGCAAAATAGGTTTTCAGCTCGATTTTCTCAATATAGGGGTTGCGACCATGGCAGTAAAATCCCTCTGAGTTGCACCAGAAGGGTTCATTTTCGTAGCGACAGGCTCTTACCATAGGACTGTGCAGGGCCAGGCTGTTTTGCTCCCACCAGCGCTCTTTGTCCTCTACCCAGCCGAACACATCGGCATTGAGCACAACGCCATTGTCGTCGATCAGAGGCTCACGGGAAGAAATATCATCACAGATAGCCATCTTAAGGCCATATTCCTGACCAATGGCTTGCAGAGCCACAGCCGCATCATGGATATCCTCGATCGAATCAATCTGCACAGCTTTCAGCAAGTCAGGCAGATCAGGACGACACAACGCACTGCCCTCTGAGATTGAGCCTTGTGCCTGAGTCGCTGTCACCTGACTTTTGTCAGCAGCGGAGGTTCTTTTAGCATCAGCTCTGAGCGCATTATTATCGCTGGATGGAATCATGATCTACCCTGTTAATTTTAATAATTGTAGGATCCGGTTGGTACGGCCATTATAAGATTTATAAATCATCGTTGGCAGTTGTCAGGCTATATATACTGCGCAACAAGACAGAGTGCAAGTTTAACCGAGGGAAATTATGTTGTCTGTCCCCTCAAGTGCTAGTTTATCTGCTGCTCAAGCTAGTGTATCTGTGGGCAGTGACTGCTGATAACAGTCACCCAAACTGGAGCTCCAGGCTCCTTAAAAATTATAAAAAGTGACATCACAGCTCAACATGGGAACCCATCATGCTATCAATAAAAGGCCTGTATTCAATTGCTGAATCCGTTAGATTAAGGGCAGAGGAAGTAGGAGAGGACGTCCTGTTCTACTTTGAAGACCAGACAACCACCTTTGCCGAGTACCACAGCCTGAGTAGCCGAACGGCCAATGGCCTGCTCAGCGAAGGGGTTGGCGCCCATGATCGCATTGCTTTTTTAGGCAAAAATTCCCCCGTCTATTTTGAGTTGATTGCTGCGGCCGCCAAAATACGCGCCGTGGTATCGCCGCTCAACTGGCGACTGGCAGCCCCAGAGTTGGAATATGTGCTCAATGACTCTGGCGCCAAAATTATTTTTGCCGCCAAAGAATTTCGTGACGTGCTAATGGAGATCAGATCTTCCCTCAGCGCCGACCCCAAGATTTTTTTGATTGATGGCAGCGACGAAGATACCCCGTCCTATAGAGACTGGCAGGCTGACTTTTCCACAATAGACCCGAAGCAGGATATCTCGGCGGACGATGATATTCTGCAACTCTATACCTCTGGTACCACAGGGCGCCCGAAGGGTGCAGTGCTCACCGATAGAATGATGCTGGCACTGCGTGGGCAAGAGGAAGGGGATGTTATGGAGGACTGGCAGCGCTATGCAAGGGGTGAGACAGGGCTGCTCGCTATGCCCTGCTTTCATGTGGGTGGCACTGCCTTTGGCCTAAGCATAATGCACAGCGGTGCTCAGGTCCTTATTCTGGCGGAATACGATCCCAACGAAACCCTGCGGCTGATCGAGGAGTATAAAATTGGCAAAATCTTTATGGTGCCCTCGACACTGCAAATGCTGCTGCAGCACCCGCAATTCGATAATACGGACTTTTCTAACTTACAATTTATTTTCTACGGCGCATCACCCATACCACTGGAGCTAATGCGTGAAGCTATCCGCAGAATTGGCTGTGGCTTTGTGCAGATGTACGGTATGACCGAGAGTGCCGGCACCATTGTTGCACTCTCACCAGCGGACCACCTCCCCGATAGTCAGGACGAAAAAGCCCTTAAACGCATGCGCTCAGTGGGCAACCCCATGCGCGGTGTAGAGCTCAAGATTATTGATGCCGAGGGCAAGACTCTGCCCAATGGTGAAATTGGTGAGATCGCAACACGCTCCGTCAAAAATATCAAAAGCTACTGGAATCTGCCCGAGGCCACAGCAAAGACCATTGATAGCGATGGCTGGTTGCGCACTGGCGATGCAGGCTATCTGGATGATGACGGCTACCTTTATATGCACGATCGGGTCAAAGATATGATTATTTCCGGTGGTGAAAATGTATACCCCGCCGAGGTTGAAGACGCCCTCTATTCGCACCCAGATATCGCGGATGTAGCTGTGGTGGGCGTGCCAGACGATAAATGGGGCGAGGCCATCAAAGCCTTTGTAGTTATCAAAGATGGCGCCGATTTGAGCGCAGATCAGATTATTGAGTTCGCACGTACACGTATCGCTAAGTTTAAATGCCCGAAAACAGTCGACTTTATCGATATATTGCCTCGCAATATGTCTGGCAAGATTCTGCGACGAGAACTGCGGGAGCCCTATTGGGAGGGCAAAGACAGAGCGGTGAATTAAACAGCCCAGCCGCTGAGTCAGCATTGCAGTGATAGGGCAGCTCGGTGGGGCATTCTGAATCTTTACGGCACCGATTGGCATTAGTATGCAGGGGTAATTTGCGCCAACAACGCAGCAGCCAGCAGTGAAGCTGCTGTACAGAGCAGAGGTTCAGTGCGCCCCTAACCCCCTATCAAAACTGTTACGACTAAAAGGCTAAATAACTAACACTTTCGATATCGCGCCAATTTTTTGATATGGCAGAATATCCAAAAATAATGCGACACAACTCTCGCAATAAAAAGGATGACAGCCACAAGTGAATTTTGATTTATCTGAATCTCAGCGATTATTTCAATCGACAACCGAGCGCTTCGTCAGCAACGTTGACGTTGCGGCACGCCATGCGATTCGTGAGTTAGATGGCGGTTACGACACAAAGCGCTGGCAGGAACTGGCCGGTCTTGGCCTGCTGAGCATTGGTGCGAGTGCGGACTTCGACGGTCTCGATGGCTCACTCACAGACCTCAGTGTTATCGCAGAGACATTAGGGCTAAACAATGCGCTCGATCCCTGGTTAGAAAACGGCGCTCTGCCTATTCGTCTGGCCAATAGGGCGGCTGACAAAAAGGTTCTAACAGCACTGCTCGATGGCAGCCAACTGGCGACCCTTGCCTTTGCTGAAAAACAGCGGCGCTACGACCTGTTTCCCGATAGCACCACAGTAACGGCCCGGGACAACGGTGGCTACGAACTTAATGGCGAGAAGCACTTTGTGCTCACCGCGTCACTGGCGAATTTACTGCTGGTGACAGCTCTCCACAACACCGAGTTTGGCCTTTTTTCAGTCCCAACAGAGAGCCCCGGTGTTGAGGTACAGCACTATCGATTGGCAGACGGCAGCCAGGCAGCGGCGATCACCTTTAATCAGGTCCAGCTCGACTCAGAAGCGCGGTTGAACCTAGATTATGAGCAGTTCCAGGATGTCATTGCAGAAATCAATGTGCTCTGTTGCTCAGAGATGCTTGGCTTGAGTCAGCTGCTGCTCAACGACACCATAGGCTATGTAAAAGAACGCGAACAGTTTGGTGTCACCATTGGCTCCTTTCAGACCATCCAGCACGGCCTGGTTGACTGCTATAGCGAACTGGAACAGATGCGCTCCCTGCTCTACCGAACATTATTGCTAGACAATCAATCGGGCACACAATGGCGGGCTGACGCCATGGGCGCCAAAGCTTTTATTGGTGAGCGCGCGGACTTTATCGCGCGCACCGCGGTGCAGTTCCACGGAGCTATGGGCATCACGGACGAGGTGTCTGTCGGACATGCGATGAAACGAATCATGCTGTTGTCACGTCTATTTGGCGACGTGGCAAATAATTTAAAACACTATGCGAGAAACTCATGACAGTTGACCTGCAACCTATTGCGCCCGATCTCTGGAGTGATGAGGCTGAGCCCCATCTTCTCGCCGGTCAGGACAGCGACGGCAAGATCCATTTCCCCATCCCAGAGGGTGACTCTGGCAAAAATCTGGACATTATCAAATTGTCCCGCAAAGGAACCCTGTGGTCTTTCACACGTCAGGATTTCAGACCCAAGCCCCCCTATGATGGGCCAGAGGAATTCACCCCTTTTCTGCTCGGCTATATCGAGCTGCCCGGGCAGGTGATTGTCGAATCCCATATTGTCGGCACCAGCTTAGAGGAGCTTGAAATAGGCATGGCTATGGAATTTGTGATTACGCCATTCGACGACAAGCGCTCAACCTTTGCATTCAGACCGGAGCAGAACTCATGAGTAAAGTTTATATTATTGGCGCTGGCATCCATAAATTTGGACGCACAGAAGAGCGCTCTGGACGCGATCAGGGAGTCTATGCTGCGCGGGAAGCACTCAGAGACGCCAATCTGGAGTGGAAAGATATTCAATTTGCTGCTGGTGGCTCCATGGCCGCCGGTAATGCTGATGTCATGATCAATGACCTGGGTCTAACCAGTGTGCCCTTTATCAATGTATTCAATGGCTGTGCCACTGGCGGCAGTGCCCTGTCGACCGCCCAGAGTGCTATAGCCTCAGGGCAATATGATATTGCCATGGCCGTTGGCTTTGATAAGCACCCTCGCGGCGCCTTTAATGCCAACCCGAAAGCCTTTGGCTTGCCCGAGTGGTACGGTCAGACTGGCATGATGCTGACCACCCAATTTTTTGCCCTGAAGTTGCAGCGCTATATGCAACTGCATGGCATTAGCCGGGAGACTTTGGGCCGGGTTGCTGAGAAATCCTTCCGCAACGGTGCGCTGGCCGATCATGCTTGGCGGCGCACGCCCATGGATCTGGATACGATTCTCGACTCCCCCATGATCAATCACCCGCTATCAAAATTTATGTTCTGCGCACCGGCTGAAGGTGGCGTGGCACTGATTCTCGCCAGCGAGAAAAAGGTCAGGGAACTGGGCTCCGACGCCGTCGGTATTGCCAGTGTGGCTATTCGCAGCCGCCCACCCGGCTCCTTTGAGGTCTATGCGCCGGCCATTGACGTAGTAGATGGTGGCAAGCCCACTATTCTGGCATCCAAAGCAGCGTTTGAGATCGCTGGAATAGGGCCAGAGGATATCGATGTCGCGCAATTGCAAGATACTGAATCCGGGGCAGAAATTATGCATATGGCCGAAAATGGCTTCTGTAAAGACGGCGACCAGGAAAAGTGGCTGGCCGAAGGCCGCACGGAAATTAATGGAACACTCCCGGTTAACACTGACGGTGGCTGTATTGCAAACGGCGAGCCTATTGGGGCCACTGGATTGCGGCAGGTCTACGAGAATGTCACTCAGCTGCGCGGCCGCGCTGGCGACCGGCAAGTGAGCGGCAAGGCAAAGACCGCCTACAGCCATGTATACGGTGCGCCAGGCCTATCCGGCGTTGCCATTCTAGAAGTGTAGTTGCTCTAACACCGAGCAGGAGATGCAATTATGGATATGAATTTATCAGCAGAAGACATTGAATTTCGCGATGAAGTTCGTGCCTTTCTGAATGAAAATCTCACCCAGTCCCTGCGCACCGGAATGGCTCGCACGCCCGGGGTCTTTGTTGAACCCGATATTAGCCTAGCCTGGCATAAGATTCTCTATGACAAAGGCTGGATCACCCATGCCTGGCCGGTCGAGAACGGCGGCACCGGCTGGACGCCTATGCAGACCTATCTGTACGAGAAAGAAGTGGCTTTGGCCGGCGCCCCTAAGCCCGCGCCCATTAGCTTACAGCTAATAGGACCTGTGCTGTGCAAGTATGGCACCGATGAACAGAAAGCGCGCTTTTTACCGCGCATCAGGTCTGGAGAGGACTTCTGGTGCCAGGGCTACTCTGAGCCCGGCAGTGGTTCAGATCTCGCCTCCCTGTCCATGCGTGCGACGCAGCAAGATGGCAAGTATGTGCTCAATGGCTCCAAAATCTGGACCACCCATGCCCAGCATGCCAACTGGATATTCTGCCTAGTCAGAACAGATACCGAAGTAAAAAAACAGGCCGGCATTACCTTCTTGCTGGTGCCCATGGATCAGCCTGGCGTCAAAGTGACACCTATTCTGTCTATGTCTGGTGATCATGAGGTCAATCAGGTGTTTTTCGACAATGCCGAGACGGCAATTGAGAACCGTGTTGGCAATGAAGGCCAAGGCTGGGAAATCGCCAAGTTCCTGCTGCAGAATGAGCGCGGTGGCAGCTGTTTCGCACCCAAGCTTCTGGTCAATATCGACAATCTTGAAGACTATGCCGGCAAGTTCCAGGCGGCAGATGGCACCAGCATGAAAAACGACCAGGACTTTATGTCTCGCCTGGCCAAACTCAGGCTCCGCGCTCATGCACTGGAGTTTACCGAGCTGCGCATTCAGGCGGATATTGCCAACGGCCGTCCGGCGGGACCACAGACCTCCTTAACCAAATTGATTTCCTCTAATCTGGCTCAGGATCTGCAGGCTCTGCACAATGAGCTGTTTGCCTACGAAGGCCTGCAGTTACCCGCGGAGCGTCCTCTCTACGACAGCGACGCCCCTCATCCGGTAGGTTCCCATGCCGGGCAGACCTCCCTGGCCGCCTACCTTAATGGCCGAGCCTCTACCATCTATGGGGGCAGTGACCAGGTGCAAAAAAACATAGTGGCCAAGCGCATTCTTCAGTTATAGTGCATAAATAAAAATGATAAGCGGAGATTATAATGACAGCCGTAGCCGTTCCAGATTTTGGTGAACTTCTATCCCCCCATATCGGCCAGGTGCCAGAGAACGCAGTTCCAAACTTTCTCGCTCTTCTCGAGCGCGGTGCGGCGCAGCGCTATCGCATGTGGGCAGAACAACTGCCTGCCTTTAGTGAAGGTCTGATGGCTTGCTCTAAGTCTGAAGACAAGATTGCCGATATTATCGAGTCCATGTTTCTTATCGATGAAGAACTGGCTGCCGAGATTCAGGGCCCACTACCCGCAGCTCGTGAACTGTACTTTAACGTCTTTGACGGTCTGCCTCTGGCTGACCAGCTGGCTATTCAGGCGGACGCAGAATTACAGGGCGCAGAGGCCTGGCGCGCAATGTTAAGCGATGATATCCCTGAGGCTATCAATCAGGGCCTAAGAGAGTGCATGGAGTTGGAGCAAGCCAGCTCAGCCTATCTCTACAGCATTATCGACGACGTACGCAAACTGGGGTAGCCACAGCTACCCCATTGTCACTAAATTGCCACTAAACCACCGTCCAATCCTGTCGCGCGGCCCATTCCTCGTAGCTGGTGAGTTCAATCGGCAATAGATCAGAGAAACTCTTAGGGTCTATATTCAATGGCGACACTGGCTGTGCGTTATACCAACTGTAAAATTTAGCCATACCATTGTAGATACTCTCTGGCTCGATCTCTCGAGACCCTGTCACTAACTCGCTCATATTCTGAGCAAAGGTGGTTGGGCCAATGCTGTTGAATTGAATATTGCGGCCACTGGCGGCACTGATTTTTTCCGCCACTTCAAAGCCTGTGAGAGCCTCGGGGCCACCTACCGGGATAGTCTCGTTTCTCAGTTCAGGTGTTACCGCTGCATAGGCACTGAGTCTTGCCAGGTCTTCCAGACATATCCAGCTGACCTTGAGATCCTCTTTGGCGGGGTACACAAAGGTATCCTTGTGCACAATTGTAGGCTTGCACCAAACTCTGATCATATTGTCCATAAACACTGCAGGACGCAAAATTACATAATCCACGCCGCTTTCACGCAGCGACTGCTCTATATCGCGACGACCATCATGGGCACTAATACCCAGATCAGTATCAGCCACATAGCAACTGGTGTTAAAGACAATTTTTTTCAAGCCCGCCGCGGCGGCCGCAGCACCAATATTGCGGCCAAACTCCGCAGCAATATCCCTATCAAACTCAAAGGGTAGATGCATAGCAACGGCATCAACCTGAGCAAATGCTGCTTCGAGAGAAGCTTGATCCATAATATCTGCGGTGATCACAGCTATATCCGGGTAAGCGGTTCCCTGCATAGCATCCAACCGCCGTACACCAGCGATGGGAGTCACTCCGCAATCTAACAGGGCGGCGATTAAAGGTATCCCCTGGTCGCCGGATGCGCCCAGTACCAAAACTTTTTCAATAGCTTGTGGCATTATGCGGCCCCTATTTCTCTGGCGATTTCTGCTGTATCAAAGTAGTGAATTTGCAATTCTGCGACTTTACCGTCCTGAATGCGGCCCACTTCCATAACAGTTTGGACAAAGCGTCTACCGGTTGTTTTCGAAACCAGGGTGAGATCAACAACAACGGTTGCCCACTCAACACCACCTATGACTTCCTTAATCACCGGAGAAAACTCATCAAAACATGACACCACGGCAGGATAGAGACGCTGCATAGCATCTTTGCCTTCCCATACGCCCCCATAGGGTAGCGAGTCAGGCTCAATCACCTTGAAATCATCAGCCATCATCTCCATCATACCTTCCCAGTCCTGCTCTCCCATTCTCTGGTACATGGTGCCTAGTACTTCTGCTGCTGTCATTGACATGCTGAGCTCCTTTATTCTTGTTATTGGTATAACTGGGTTAGAATTGAACGCGCTTGGTATAGCCGCCATCAATAATAAGATTTACCCCAGTGGTGTAAGGGCTTGCGGGGCTGGATAAAAACACCACCGAGTTGGCCACTTCCTGGGGCTCGCCGAGACGTCCCATTGGCATCTGTGCCACTACACCGTTGTAAAACTCTTCCATGTTAGCTTTGATTGCCTCCCAGTTGCCAGTGGGGTATTCAATGGGCCCAGGCGAGACGCAATTGACGCGAATACCCTGGGGAGCCAGGGCCTGACTCAACTGAGAGCCATAGGTAATCATTGCTGCCTTAATCGCATTAAACGCCTGTGGTGCTATAAAGGTCTCGACCGCTGCAGTAGATGACATAAGGATCACTGAGCCAGAGCCCGATGCCGCCAACGCGGGTGTCAGCGCTTCAATAGCCATGGTGGCGCCTTTAATATCCAGGTCCAGACAGCGGTCCCAGTCTGCGGTAGCACCCTGCCCTGAGGCACTGGCGGTATGTACAAAAATATCGCAACCACCCAGATCCTGAACAGCTTTTTCCAGCCAGGCGACATAGCCCTCGGGATTACCGGTCATATCCAACTCTGAGCCAAACACCTTGCCAGACCCAGCTGCATCAATGGCTTTCTCCGCGGCGGCCACACGCTCCGCATTGCTAGAGAAAAAGGCGATATCGCAGCCCTCTGCTGCATAGGTTTTTAGAGAAGCCAGTCCCAGCCCGTGGGACCCACCATTCATAATGACTTTTTTACCTTTTAATCCGAGATCCATACATCACCTTTTTCTTTTATATGTTGTTTAAGGCAAGGCTTGCGCACCACCCTGTGAAGATCAAACTATCATGGCCTGACAATTTGGTGACCCCAATTCGACACCCTCTGTTTAGATAGGCGGAATCCTGTCACAGACCAGACAATAGTTTCTATAATTGCTTGATCATCTCAATACTACAATTAGCAAAACTAACAGGATGAACCATGAATCGATTAGACGGAAAAATTGCCATTATCACTGGTGCCGCCAAGGGCTTGGGGGAAGCGGATGCTCGCTTATTTATTGCCGAGGGCGCCACTGTAATTCTCACTGATATTGACGACGAGGCGGGCGAAAAAATAGCCGCTGAGTTAGGGCCAAAAGCCGAATACTACCATCACGATGTGTGCGATGAGGCGCGCTGGAAAGAGCTGATAGACGACGTGGTTGAACGCCATGGTGGACTCCATGTACTGGTTAACAATGCTGGTGTAGTGATCCCTGGGTCAATTGAAGTCCAGACCACCGAAGACTACGACTTTATTATGGATGTCAGCGCCAAAGGCACCTATTTTGGCTGCAAATACGCCATGCCCGCCATGAAGAATTCTGGCAGTGGGTCAATTATCAATATGTGCTCGATTGCCTCTGTACAGGGTGAAGACGGAATTATCGGCTACAGTGCGGCTAAAGGTGCAGTTCAGGGCATGACGCTGTCAATTGCTGCCTACTGCGCCAAAGACCAGATGAATGTGCGCTGCAACAGCCTGCACCCCTCCGGCATCCTTACGCCCATGGTAGAAAATATTCGCGCCCTGATCACGGCCAAGCGCGAGGGCGATACAGAAACCGATTTCAGCAATCGCAAGATGGTACCTATGGAAGAACTTGGAGAGCCCAACGATATTGCCAACACTGTTGTCTTCCTAGCCTCTGATGAATCTCGTTTTATCAACGGTGC